>JBATWM010000114.1:0-35982 GCA_049672605.1 Sulfurimonadaceae bacterium | reverse complement strand
TACGCAGAGAGTTTATTGCAGATGCAACTAGGTCTCTCTCTTGTGGCATGGATATTTCCGATGGTCTTGGCAGTGATCTTGAGCGGCTTCATAGCTTAAATAGGGTAGGATTCCACTTTAATAAACCATTAGACAAAAAGCTCTTTTGCAGTGGTGAAGAGTATGAGATGTTGATCGGATTTAGTCCGCGCCAACGTAAAAAACTCGTTCGCTTGGCTGCAAAACACCGTATGCCTTTGCAAATCTTTGCCAAAGCAAAACGAACATCTTATAAAAACCGCTGCAAGGCACACCATTTTTAAACCCGAATATACATTTTCGGTTTAACTAAAAGTTAGGACATTATGGACAGATTTTACGCACTTTCACACACACCGATCGCATTTCACTTTAGGCAGAACCCTCGCGATTTTGTCGTTGACGAACAACCGCTTTATGACTTTAGCGGCGAAGGTGAGCACCTGGTTTTACTCCTGCGCAAGAAAAATCTTGCTACCTGGGATGCTATTAGTATAATCGCTAATCATCTCGGTATCAATGCCCGTGAGATCGGATATGCCGGTCTAAAAGATAAAAATGCCTTGACAAAACAGTACATTTCGATCTTAAAAAAGCATGAAGAGAAGCTGGCAAGTTTTGAACATGAGAACATCAAGTTTCTTGAGCGAACCTATCACAACAATAAAATAAAATTAGGTCACTTAAAAGGCAATCGCTTTTTCATTCGTCTTAAAAAGGTGAACCCGACAGCCGCTAAGAAACTCTCTGAGGCGCTGAAAGTGATCAAAGAAAAAGGCATGCCAAACTTTTTTGGTTATCAGCGTTTTGGTGCTGATGGAAACAACTATATAATAGGTGAAGCTATTTTGAAGGGCAAGCGAAAAGAGCGTAATGTAAAGCTCAAGCGCCTTTACATCAACGCTTTTCAAAGCCACATGTTCAACCTCTGGTTAAGCCGTCGTCTTGAGATCAACTCTCTTGTCTCCAGTTTCGAGCCGGAGGCCCTTTGTGATGTGTTAAATATGCCGGTAGATGTGATTTCTGCGCTCAAAGTACAAGAACATCCGTTCAAGATCTTTAAGGGTGATGTATTGAAGCACTACCCTCACGGTTCTCCTTTTGAATATGAAGGCGAGGAGAAAGATATAACACGTATGAATGAAAAAGATGTTGTTCCGACAGGCCTCTTGCTTGGTAAACGTTCACGTCGTGCGACCGGTCTTGCCGGTGAGATCGAAAAAGAGTATGACATGGATTACACACAGGTTGACGGCGACCGTCGTTATGCATGGGTTTATCCAGAAAATGTAGAATACGAGTACAAAGAGAACGAAGCCTGGTTTGAGATGCACTTTACACTGCCAAAAGGGTGTTATGCAACAGTGCTTATCGAAGAGTTGGCAAAACGTCCACTACAGCCAGAAATTACTAAGGAGTCATAATGCGTCATCTGACAAGTCTATTTTCACAGGGGTTTGGTAAATTTGCCAATACACATTTTCCAAAACCTATTCAAGACCTTGTTAATAAAGGGTATGTCAACCTAATGGGACTCGACATGAGTGAGTTCCGTGATCCGACCACTTATACGTCACTTAATGCACTCTTTACTCGTAACCTTGAAATACCGAGAGAGTTTTCGGAAGATCCTAAAGATTTTATCTCGCCTTGTGATTCATTGATCACAGAATGTGGCCGACTGCATGAAGATATTGCTCTACATATCAAGGGTATGTATTACAATATTAACGATCTTTTGGGCGATATGATTGATGATGTCAACAAGGAGAAACTGATAGATGGAGACTTTATCAACTTCTATCTTTCACCAAAAGATTATCACCGATACCACATTCCATGTGACCTGATTGTTAAAAAAGCAGTTCATATCCCTGGTAAACTCTACCCAGTCAATATGACATATTTAAACAAGCAGCCTAATCTATTTGTAGAAAATGAGCGTGTTGTTTTAGAGTGTGAAAACAGTGATGGAAAACTCTTTTACATGGTACTTGTAGGTGCACTCAATGTTGGTGTGATGCAGGTTGCGTTTGAACCGTTGATACAGACTAATGCCAGTAGTACTGAAGTAAGTGTATATAAGTATGAAGAGGGCATTCAGCTCTCTAAAAATGATGATTTTGGGTGTTTTGAGATGGGGTCTACAATCGTCATCATTGCTGAATCAGAGTTTTTAGATCTTGGTGTTGAACCAGGAAAAAAAGTATCTTATGCACAGACAATTGCGAAGGTAAAGTAGACTAGGGTCTACATACTCGGGTATATTTGATTGTTTCAGAAGATATATTATCAAAAGGTAGAAGGTGGATTGAAGATTGCTTCAAGAGATACTATCCTAGGATAAAACGCAGACCTCGACCTAAGGAAGTCCCAAGCGGGGCTAGGCACTGCTCTTGGGTGAAAATTGCCCTCAGACTCTCTATCTGTTTTTAACTTCCATCTTCGCCATCAATTTTCCATCTTCTTCATAGATGTCCATTCTTGTGTCGATAGGGAATTTTTGCTTGGAAAGTTCATCTTGAACTGAGTGCAATACTGCTGCAAAACGCTGAAACATTGGTACGATGACATAATCAATATTGTCTTGTTTGAGATACGTAGCAAGGCGTTGAACAGCACAGCTGTAAAGTTTCTCATTGGTCGCATACTGCAGACGATAGCTCTCCATCATACGGATATTTTTGATCAAAGCTTCTCTTTCGTGTTCTGAGATCGATTTGTTCTCTTTTGCCCGCTTGAGTTCATCATCGATCAGCTTTTGTTCTGCTTTAATAGCTTCTTGAACAGCATGATCCAAGTCACCGCAATACTCTTTGAGCCCATCAACGATATCACTGTCTTTAAGTCGACCGCTGTCTACGGCATATTGGTAGGTCTTATCTTCAAAATATTCATGATCAAGTGCTTTTAAAAGTTGAACGGTTATATTAAGGTAAGTATATCTATCATCATACTGTGAATCAAAACTGATGCCTGTTTTAGAAATAAGCGGCTTTGGCCCTACATATTTTATCTGCATATAAATACCTTTAAGGGCACTTCTAAAGACCCTAGAGTTAGTTGAGGCTATTGTAGCATAAGAATATATGATGAGTGAAACATATTGCGCTGTTTTGGTTACTTTGTAGCGTTAGTAAACAACTTATAAACTTTGATTATACGATTTTATGCTACTCTATTTCCAATTATACTATCCAAGGATATCGGTTTGAATAAAAGTCTAATAATCTTACTCACATTGCTGATGGGTTCGTACGCTACTCTATCTTCTGCTCCACTGGGCGCGCCACCACAGTTTAATGCAGAGGCGCAAAAAACTGACAAACTCAAAGATGGACAGAGTATCGTATTGGGTGAATTTAAAAGCAGACAAGATGCAGATTTTCAATTAAGCTCACTGTTAGACTTTATGGACAGCAGCTCTAAACTTGTCAACTTAGAGCTAAAACACGGGTTTGATTATGCGGTAAAAGAGGAGAACGGTCTCTATGTTGTCAGCATTGAACCTTTTGTGAGTGATGATGTTCTAAATGATGTCTTAGAGACTGTCAAAACACGTTACCCAAAAGCACATGCAGAAGTGTGTACTGCATGTGTCAGAGAAGAGTTGCTTAAAGCTAACGCGCAACAAAATCTAGACCAAGATCAAGAATTCTTGGAAAATGCGATTGCTATGGACGAGAGCAGTGGACATATCGAAGTTCGTATTGAAGAAGAAGTTGGTGTTGAAGAAGTTGGTGTTGAAGAGGTTGTTGCAGAAGATAAAACTGTTAAGATAGAACCGACCTCTGTTAACCTATCTTTTAAAACAGAGTATATTTATTATGGAGTAGGTGCATTAGCACTGCTGCTTCTAATCCTATTATTAATGCGTAAACCGAAAAAGTCTTCAGATAAAGAGCTAAGAGCGATGTATGCACAGGCTCAAGAACTTGAAAAAGAGATGGGTGGTGAGACAGAAGAGAGAGTGGAAGTTGCCTCTGTCAAAGAGACAGCAGTCACACCTGAGGCAGCATCTGAACCTGAAGTGGAAGTCGCACCGGAACCAGTAGCAGCGATGGAGCCAAGCGGTGAACTGAACCATAAACTGCGTGAACCAAACAGCGAAATTGGCACGGTTACCAAAGAGAATTTTAAAGAGTTTGAAGGTCTGCGCCTTCTGATCGCTGAAGATAATCTTATTAACCAGAAAGTTATTGTCGGTCTCTTGAAAGAGTCAGGGATCAATATTAAAATTGCCAATGACGGCCAAGAGTGTTTAGAGATCTTAGCCGAAGATCCAAATTATCCGATCATCTTGATGGATGCACATATGCCGCGTATTGATGGTCTTGAAGCAACACGTCAGATCCGTGCAAATCCGGCTTATAAACACATCACAGTAATGGCACTAAGTGGTGACACCGGTGTGGATGACATTAGAAAAATGCGTGAATGCGGTATGGAAGAGCAGTTGGAAAAACCACTTAGGATCGCAGCGCTTTATCAGGCCCTCTACTGCTATTTTGATCCAAACACTCTTGGAGGTTCTGAAGATGATCTACCTGAGATCCATCTGGATAACTCACTTGGTCTTGAGATGCTTGGAGGCGATATTGAACTTTATCATGAGATACTATCTGAGTTCCAATCACTCTATCATGATTCAGATGAGAAGATCGAACTATGGCTTAAGCATGAGGACTATGACAGAGCTAAAGCACTGCTTTTAGATGTTAAAGGGATCGGTGAGAGTATCGGTACGCCAGAACTTACTCAGACGGCAGAAGAGTTTAGAGAAGCTATCATCGCAAATGACACTGATAGCTATGCAAAATTAATGAATCGCTACCGCTCACATTTACAATCTATCTTGGCAGATATTGCAGAGGTTTAAACCTCTGTTACTCCGCGCTTAGGCAAATACATATGAAATATCTTTTTACTCTTCTTTTTTTGGCCCTTTTATCACCACTGTTTTCAGCAGACAACTCTTTACATAAAACTATTATTGTCGGAAGTTTTCTTGTTTCTGAAGATGCCCTCACTGAGAAAGAGGAGTTTGAAGCGTGGGCAATGCGTTCTGAACGCATTAGGTCACTGCAAGCGGAACATACTTTTTATTTTGTGACCAGAAAGTCCGGACCGTACCAGGTCGTCGCTTTGGAACCTATAGAGAGTGAAGCTGTTGCAAACGAACTTTTTGAGTTGATAAAGCCAGTCTATCATGATGCCTTTATCTCTAGAGTACGCTCTAATCTTCTATTATCAACGTATGCAAAAGGTGAACTCCCTGAGCAGATAACTCCTTCTCAAAATACGGGTGTCACTGCGTTAACAAAACCTGAAGCAAAGCGTGCAAAAGAGCAGAGAACTTCTGCAGCGTCTAAAGAGCTTGTGCATGAAGTTAAAGTCGAGTCTGATGAGACATCCTCGGGGACTGCTATTGCGAATGTCAAGATAAAAGAAGAAGAGTCTTCGTCAACGTCAATGTATCTTTTACTTGGAGTGATCTTTTTATTGATTGTTGTGATCTACCTTTTACTTCGTCAACGTAAATCAGCAATGCATCTTAAAGACATTGAAGAGAAGATGATTACCTTAAATAGCTCAAATGATGAGCTAAACAGTGTAAATCTTGGGTATAAAGACTCGATGGTAGAGCAAGAAGAGCTCTTTGAGGAGATGTCTGGAAAGCTGAAAGTTCCAGCAAAAGATATTTTAGGCAAAGCTGACAAAATATTCGATACCGACCTAAGTGACAAGCAGTCTATTGAGTTGCGTAATATTCAAGATTCGGGTCAAGTCCTTTTCGCAATCGTTGATGACCTGCTTGACTTTATGAAGATCCGTTCTAACAAACTTGAGATCAATGTAAAACCGTTTGATATAAACGAACTGCTTGATATTATCGTACGTTCAGTGTTGGAGCGTATTGAGAAAAAAGATGTTGAAGTGGTCTTTGACATTGAGAAAAGTGTTCCTCCTCGAATTATCGGTGACCCAATCCGTATTGGTCAAGTACTGACAAATCTGCTTGAAAATGGGATCAAGTTTACGAATTCGGGTGAAGTGAAATTGCATGTCAAAACGCTGAGTAAAAATGAAGATGGAATTCAGTTGATGTTCGAGGTGATCGATACGGGAGTCGGTATACCCGAGTCTAAATTAGATGATATATTTACGCCGTTTTACCAGATTAAAAATAACAACAGTGCCGGTTTAGGTCTCTCTATCTCCCAAGCTCTTGTTGAGATGATGGGCGGTGAGATCTTTATATCGACAGAGCTTAACAGAGGATCGACCTTTACCTTTGTCCTTGCTCTTCAGGAAGTCGACGTTGAAGAGAAACGTCACTACCGTATGCCTGATAATGCGTATAAAACACGTCGTATCTTGATGGTTGATTTTCACGACAATGCAGCGACTGCGATGAAAAAACTTCTTGAATATTTTCATAATGAGGTTGACATCTTTTCGCAGTCTGAACTGGAGTCAATGGCGCCAGATTTAAGCAGTTACGATATGCTTTTTATCTCTGAAAAACTGCTCACTTTTGATATTATCAAACAGATCGATACTCTGAAAGCCAGCAGTGATATTAAAGTGATCATTGTCGGCAGTATGCTTCATCAAACGAGTAATGCAAATGTTGTGGAAAAATTGGCAGATAGACGCATAATAAAACCGGTCAATCAACAAAACATCTTTGATCTATTTGTCGATTTCTATGGCGAAGAGGCAATAGAACCATTGCAAGCACCTGATGATGAGGCGAATGTGTCAACGTCAATGCCGCGTATAGTGATCGAACGTACACAAAAACTAAATGTCAATAAAGATGACTTTGTTGTGTTCAGCGGAGCTAGAATCCTGTTGGCTGAAGACAACCTGATCAATCAAAAAGTGGTCAGTAGCCTCTTGAAAACGAGCGGTATAGAAGTTGATATGGCAGAAGATGGAAAGATCGCTATTGAGATGGCACTGAGTATAGAGTATGATCTTATCTTAATGGATATCAATATGCCTATCATGGATGGCTATGAAGCGACAAAACGTCTTAAAGCCTCATCAAAGACTACGCATATACCGGTTGTTGCACTCTCTGGCAATACGATGCCAGACGAGATCGCAGAGATGAGAGCGTGTGGGATGGATGATCGACTGGAAAAACCGATCAAAGTACAAGAACTTTTCTCAGTGTTTAGCAAGTATCTTAAACTCCATCCTGTCTCTGAAGAGGTTGTTGAAGAGTCTATACCAGATCAGTTTTATCAATATGAAGATGGTATTGAACGTTGTGGCGGAGATGCAACACTCTATAACGAGCTAGTAGAAGAATTTATAAAAGTATATAGAAATTCTGACATAGCCTTACAAAAACTTTACAATGAAAAAGATTCGCAGGCGATGAAAGAGATGAGCCTTGACATTAAGGGTGTAAGCGCCAATATTGGAGCTTATGCCTTAGCTGTTGCCGCTAAAAAGATCAATCAGTCCAGTCTTTCAAGTATGAGTATGCCAAAATTTATAGAGAATTATAAAAAGATACTGCAAAAAACACTGAATGTATTGACATCACAGCGTAAGAGTGCGTAGTTTCACATGCTTTTTAGCTCTATTTTTTTACAATACAGTAAAACTCGGATTATGCAATAGAAAATCACAAACCTAGCCCAAACCATTTACTTTATTGTATTCACAAAAAAACGTCACTTAACCTTTTGGTTAAGCTCAATTTTTTTTGCAAACACCCTAAAGCAAAGCGCTTACGCTATCTTCGCAATTTCTACTGTATAATTCGAGTTAAAAAGAATCTATAGATGAGAATTGACAAATATTTAAACGCCGTAAACATCACGAAACGCCGCAGTGTTGCGCAAGACATGATCAGCTCAGGTGTTGTGTATATAAACGACAAAGCGGTCAAAGCGAGTAAAAATGTCGAGATCGGTAATGTGATAACCATCGCCTATCTTAAAGAGGCCAAAAAGTATGAAGTCCTTGCCATTCCGACAACCAAGTCAACACCTAAAGCAGAACAAGATAAATACATCAAGGAACTTTCATGAATTATGATGATGCGTTTAAAGCGTTTACCTCACTTTTCAACCACGAGATGAGTGATGCAGAGATGCGAGAGTTTCTGGTCTCAATGAAGTTGGATGAAAATACATCGGTTGATGCATTAGCAGCTGCTGCTACAGTGATGCGCTCAAATGCTATTGCCTTACCTGTTTCAGAAGAGCTACGTCCTAAACTACTTGATGTCGTCGGTACGGGCGGTGACAAGATCGGCAGTTTCAACATCTCTTCAACGGTTGCACTGTTGTGTGCGTCAATGGGCTCGTATGTTGCCAAACACGGCAGTCGTTCGATTACTTCAAAATCGGGTAGTGCCGATATGTTTGAATCCTTGGGTGTACGTCTAGACCTTACTATCGAGCAGAGTGCAAAATTGCTAGAAGAGAGTGGTTTTACCTTTATGTTCGCACAGAACCACCATCCTGCGATGAAGTTCATTATGCCGGTGCGTAAAAGTATCAGTGAAAAAACTGTTTTTAATGTTCTTGGTCCGTTGACTAACCCTGCAGGCGTAGAGAAGATCATGTTGGGTGTCTTTGACAAAGCCTTTGTACCAAAGATCGCACAGGCACTCCAGATTAACAATATAAAATCAGCCATGGTGGTCAGCTCAAGAGAGAAGATGGATGAGATCAGTATCTCAGATATCAGTTATGCTGCACGTGTGACAGAAGGTAGAATTACTGAATATGAGATAGACCCAACACAGTTTGGTATTAAACGCCAACCACTGGCATCTATAGTTGGTGGTGATGCAGATGAGAATGCACAGATCTTACATAATATCTTTAATAACAGAGCAACAGACGCCCAACGTGACATTGTGATGATCAATGCAGCTAATGCTTTTATCGTTGATGGTAAAGCTCGTGACATACAAGATGGTCTGGAGATAGCAAAAGAGGCACTTCTTAGTGGTAAGGCAAAAGCTAAACTAGAACAGATCATTCAAGTGAGTCAAAAACTGTGATCGAATTAAAGTGCTCGCTCCATCAGCTGCAAAGTGTCAGTGAAGCTATTGCCCAAGCATTGCCCGATGGCGGGGTTGTTATCTTGCAAGGCAATCTTGCAGCAGGTAAAACAACATTAACCCAGGCTTTTGCTAAGTATTTAGACTTAGATGAAGCCGTTACTTCACCAACGTTCTCACTCCAACAGTGTTATGGTGACAGGCTCTTTCATTACGATATCTATAACCAGGGACTCGACCATTTTCTCTCTTTGGGTATGCTTGAGGAGTTGGAACGTGCGGGATACCATCTCGTAGAGTGGGGTGATGAAGCGCTTGCTAAACTACTGAAAAGTGCGCACATCCCAACAATTACAGTGAAGATCGATAAAGCAGATGAGAACAGAAGAACCTACAGGATAGAAGATGCATAAATTAGTAGCGAAAGACCTTGTTAAAACGATCAAAGGCACTGAGATCGTACGTGGAATGTCCTTAGAGGTGAGCTCAGGCGAGGTTGTCGGACTGCTCGGACCCAATGGTGCGGGTAAGACAACAAGTTTTTATATGATCTGCGGATTGGTTGAGATGACCAGTGGTGAAGTCATTTTTGACGGTGAAGACATCTCCCATATGCCACTGCATCAACGCGCTATAAAAGGGATCGGCTACCTTCCTCAGGAGGCTTCGATCTTTAAAGACCTAACGGTCGAAGAGAACCTGATGGTTGCGGCTCAGGTCAACATCAAAGGTGAAAAAGCACAGTACGAACGTATTGAAGAGCTGCTTGACATGTTCAACATTGAGCCGATCCGCTACCGTAAAGGGATCTCTCTTTCGGGTGGGGAACGTCGTCGTGCAGAGATCGCCCGAGCACTTATAAACTCACCGCGCTTTCTGTTGCTTGACGAACCTTTTGCCGGGGTTGATCCACTTGCTGTTAATGACATTCAAGAGGTTATTCATCAATTAGTGCAATATGACATTGGTGTCTTGATCACCGATCACAATGTCCGTGAGACACTCGACGTCTGTGACAGAGCCTATGTTATTAAAAGCGGTTCCCTTCTTGCCTCCGGTACGAGTGAAGAGATCGGGCAAAACGAAGATGTCCGTAAACATTACTTGGGTGAATCGTTTAAACTCTAGGACACCTATAATGACAAAAAAACTTGAGGCTATTAAATTACGTTTAGACGTAGAAGTCGCAAAACGAAATAGTCTTGATGAACTCCACCTATCTCGTCCAGATCCTATTATGCCTGCACGAGAACATAATGATGAATATATTTCACTGTTGTGTGCGCTCTTTGGTTATGGTCGAGCTGACAGCATTATTAAATTTCTATACTCTCTCGAATTTTCTCTCATAGATAGTTCTGAAGCTCAGATAGAAAAAGAGCTTATGCCATTTTATTACCGTTTTCAAAATGGCGAGGATGTTGTTGAGATATTTAGAACGCTACACCGCTTGAAACAAGAGAATAGTCTGGAAAGCCTCTTTTATGCAGGGTACAAGCAAGAGCAGAGTGTTATCTCAGGTTTAAACAGCGTTATCCATTTTATGCAGGAGATAAACCCGTATGAGAGCAGGGGTTACAGCTTTTTAGTAGGTAAAGAGGTGGCTAAGACAAAGGGCAATTCAGCGATGAAACGCTGGATGATGTACCTGCGATGGATGGTAAGAAAAGATAATATTGATATGGGCCTTTGGTCTAAGGTCGATAAAAAAGATCTTATTATGCCACTTGACACACACACCTTTAACGTCTCCAAGAAGTTAGGTCTGCTAAAACGAAAAACATACGATCTTGAAGCAGCGTTAGAGCTGACTCAGACATTGAAAACCTTTGATGAATCTGACCCAATTAAATATGACTTCGCGCTCTATCGCATTGGGCAAGAGAAAATGTTATAATCGCGGTAATATATATAAAAAATTTAGGAGTAAGATATGGAGTGCGAATTTCCCACTGTAAATGCCAATGACGACCAAATGAAAGAGATGCTTGAGAGTGTAAAGACGATCGCTGTGCTTGGCCTCTCTCCTGATGAGAGTAAAGACAGTAACAAAGTTGCGCGTTATCTGCAAAGTGTTGGTTATAAGATTATTCCTGTCTACCCTAAAACTGATGAAGATATCTTAGGTGAAAAAGTGTACACCTCTTTGGCAGACATACCTGGTCAAGTCGACATGATCAACATCTTCCGTAAACCAAATGCGCTTGATGCTATTGCTGATGCAGCGATCGCTCGTGGTGATGTTAAAGTGTTCTGGGCGCAAATCGGGATCGTAAACAACGCTGCGGCGCAAAAAGCGGAAGATGCCGGAATGCAAGTGGTTCAAAACCACTGTTCTATGGTTGAACACCGAAAACTGTTAGGCTAGACATTGATACCATTAGAGAAGATACAACAAGCACACCAGCGCATTAAAAACGTCGTCGTTCACACGCCATTTTCATATGCTCCATTTTTAAGCGGAGAGAGCGGTGTAGAGGTCTATCTGAAAAAAGAGAACCTGCAGATGACAGGTGCTTTTAAACTGCGTGGCGCATTTAACAAGATCGCTTCATTGAGTGATGCTGAACGGGCACAAGGTGTTGTTGCTGCCAGTGCCGGTAACCATGCTCAGGGTGTTGCTTATTCGGCACAGCACTTTGGTATTAGAGCGGTTATCATCATGCCGGACTCTACTCCTCTTACCAAGGTTAGCGGTGTCCGTCATTTCGGTGCAGAGGTGATCTTGGCTGGCAACAATTATGATGAGGCCTATGCCTATGCCACGAAGTACGGTGAAGAAAATGGTCTAGTATTTGTTCACCCTTTTGAAGATGAAGAAGTCATTGCCGGGCAGGGTACGGTTGCTTTAGAGATCTTGCAAGATTCCAATAATCTTGATGCCGTTATCGTTCCTGTTGGCGGCGGCGGGCTCATCTCCGGTGTTGCAGCTGCCATTAAAGCGATAAACCCTAAGATCGAAGTCATAGGCGTCAGCGCCGCAGGTGCCCCGGCGCTTAAAAATTCGTTTGATGCAAAAACGCCGATTGACTCACTCTCCGTACGCACGATTGCCGACGGGATTGCTGTAAGGGATTGTTCACCAATAACACTCGGTTATATACTTGAGAGCGTCAATACCTTTATCACGGTTGATGACAACGAGATCGCAAGTGCCATACTCTTTCTTTTGGAGAAACAAAAACTTGTGGTTGAAGGTGCCGGTGCTGTTGGTGTTGCGGCTCTTCTCCATAAGAAACTTCCACATCTAGCGGGTAAAAAAGTCGCCGTTATACTCAGCGGCGGTAATGTTGATGTCACACTGCTTTCAGTGATCATTGAAAAAGGCCTGATCAAGTCCAATCGAAAGATCAAGCTGACGGTAACAATGGTAGATAAACCGGGTTCATTGATGTTTTTGACTGAACTTTTAAAAGATCTAAATGCGAACATCGTCCATATCGCCTACGATCGAACCTCTACGGATCTTGATTACGGTGATGCCAATGTGACCATTCACCTTGAGACTAAGGGCGAAGAGCACCAAAAAGAGATCGTTAAGACCCTGCACGATAATGGTTATCTAAGTAACGAATTCCATTAGAACCTCCCTTAAGATGGCTTCGCCATCGACTCTTTCAAAAGGCTTTTTATGATAGCAATCGATCTTGGATCAAACAGTTTCCGCTGTATCGAATATGATTGTAATAATAAGCAGTTTGGCCGTAGTTTTGAGCGAATCGTAAAAACGGCGGATAAGATGCATGAGACTGGTCTGATCAGTGATGGTGCTATTGAGAGAGTTACTGCTGCTCTTAAAGATGCTGATCAGACACTAGACCTTAAAGCTAACGCAGTCAAAGCAGTGACAACACATGCGATGCGTATGGCGAGCAACGCTGACGATGTTATCGCAAAGATCAAGGAGCAGAGCGGTGTTGAATTTCAGATCATTTCTTCTGATGATGAAGCTTACTATACATTGATCGCGGTAGAAGCCCGTTTGAAAGCTTTAATAATAGAGAGTAGCCATTTTGTCCTTATCGATGTTGGTGGCGGTTCAACAGAGATAATCTTTTACAAAGAGGGCGAGATGGAGAGCAGAAGCTTTCCAATAGGGATTGTGACTACGGCACAGATCTGTGATGAAAATAGAGATATTCATCATTATTTGGATGAACAGTTTCAAGATTTAGTCACTTACGTCATGAATTATTATGCAACAGCAGGCAAACCTACCTCATTTGTAGCAACAGCGGGTACACCGACAACAATGGCGGCATACATGTTAGGTATGAGCTACAAAGACTATGATGTTGATAAGATCAATGGTTATAGACTCTCTTTGGATGGTACACAGCAGGCACTTGACGGGCTTATGGCGTTGAGCGAAGAGAAGAGGGCTGAGATCGTTGGAGTAGGGCGGGAGAGTCTGATCCTTGCCGGGATCGTTATTGTTCAGAAGCTTTATGGTGTTTTGGGGTTTGATGAGGCTGTTGTGATTGATGATGGCGTTCGCGAAGGTGTCGCGATAGACTATTGCAAAAATAACTAACTTTTTTTATTATTCATATTCTCTTTACAAATCAAACTATTTTGACCTCTCTTTCCTTTTTTTCTCCGCAAAAAAACGAAACCAAAAAAGCTCTCGTGACGGCTTCGCGGTCGGTAGCTACCGACTACTTTCCTTTCAGTCGTTCCTTCGCTAAAAACGACAAAACTCCCTACGGTCAGACAATGCCGTTTTTTTAACGCTCTTTCTCTCCTTACAGTCAACGCTGTAGATGCCACGAAAAGAGAAACGCGGTAACGCATTGATTAAAAGTTAAAGCTTGCGCTTTAATCCCTGATTGTATTGTTGAATGGATCTTAGTTATTAGTGTCGCAAGTACTTATGAAATGGAAGTTCCAGCAAGTATTGGCGTCTAACCGCCAATTAGCTCGGAAGTCAGTATGTCATTTAGTCAAACAAGTGAATAGTGCCGAAGGGTATTACCCTTTTCTTTTTTTGGTTACTTCTTTCTTTTGGGCACACAAAAGAAAAAAAGTAACGTACTATTGATATGAAGTAATTAAAAAAGCTATCCATTGAGATAAGTATATTACGTCTAGAAGCGATTAAAATAGCCCAATAATCCTACAACACAACCCTTCAGCCAACGAAGACAATATTAAATTTATTTGAAAGAAAAATCCACACCAGAATTTAACAAAAAATATAGCTAAAATTGCCTATAATAGGCGAATTTTTCATCTCTAGGGTTCTAGAGAATCGGTCAAATTTTGATTGAATTATATTTTTTGAGGAGACGCTATGCAGATCAGCGGAGCGCAGATGGTCATTGAGGCATTAATTGCCGAGGATGTTAACACCGTTTTTGGATACCCGGGTGGGGCCATTATGAACGTTTATGATGAGATCTACAAACAAGATGGGTTTGAACACATCTTGACTCGTCACGAACAGGCAGCTATACATGCAGCAGAGGGTTACTCTAAGGTCACAGGTAAAGTCGGTGTTGCGATGATCACTTCAGGTCCCGGTTTTACGAACGCGGTAACAGGTCTTGCTGATGCCTATATGGACTCGATTCCTATGGTCGTCATCTCTGGTCAAGTTCCTATGAGCCTTATCGGTACAGATGCGTTTCAAGAGATTGATGCAGTCGGTATCAGCCGTTCTTGTACTAAGCATAATTACCTCGTAACCGATGCTAAAGATCTTCCTCGCATCTTGAAAGAGGCATTTTATATTGCTTCTACAGGCCGTCCGGGTCCGGTGCATGTTGACATTCCAAAGGATGTTACCGCACAGATCGAAGAGTTCGTCTATCCAGAAAATGTTGATATTCCAACCTATAAGCCGCATACGAAAGGCAACAGACGTCAGATCAAAAAAGCGATCGATGCTATCGCTGAAGCAAAACGTCCGCTTTTCTACCTTGGCGGCGGTATCATCAACTCTAATGCGGCTGATGAAGTACGTGAATTTGTTAAGATGACGGGCATTCCTGCTGTTGAGACTTTTATGGCTCGTGGTACTCTGCACCATGAAGACCCGCTTCTTATCTCTATGCTTGGTATGCACGGTTCATACGCAGCTAACATGGCGATGAGTGAGACAGACCTGGTTATTGCTTTAGGTGCTCGTTTTGATGACCGTGTAACAGGTAAGCTTTCTGAGTTTGCAAAACATGCAGGCGTTATCCATGTTGACATCGACCCGGCAAGTATCTCTAAACTTGTCAATGCCGACTATCCAATTGTTGGTGATGTCAAAGGTGTTGTGCGTGAGATGATCGAGTTGGCTAAAGAGAGTGTTGACTCAGAGCGTTACACGCCGTGGTTGGAAACTGTTGATCATTTTGATAAACTTCATCCTCTTCGCTATAACGAAGATACTGACCGTCTAAAACCACAGTGGGTCATTGAACGTGTTGGTGAGCTTCTTGGTGATGATGCAAACATCTCTACTGATGTTGGACAGCACCAGATGTGGACAGCACAGTTCTATCCGTTTAGCCGTCCTCGCCAGTTTATCAGTTCAGGCGGTCTTGGCACAATGGGCTTTGGTTTTCCTGCCGCAATGGGTGTTAAACGCGGTGCAATGGACAAGGTGAGCATTAACTTCACGGGTGATGGTTCGATCTTGATGAACATTCAGGAGTTGATGACAGCGGTTGAGAAGAAACTGCCGGTTATTAACATCATCTTGAACAACAACTACCTCGGTATGGTACGTCAGTGGCAGACACTCTTCTATGACAAACGCCACTCTGAAACAGACCTCTCTGTTCAGCCTGACTTTGTTATGTTGGCACAGAGTTTTGGCGGTGTGGGTTACGTTGTTACGACAAAAGATGAGTTTGATGCAGCACTTAAAGATGCTATTGAAAAGAATGTTGTTGCTTTGATCGATGTTAAAGTTGAGCGTTTAGAAAATGTTTTACCGATGGTTCCATCAGGCGGGTCACTGTTCAACATGATGTTATTAGAAAACAAGAAGGAGTCATAATGCAAGATGAAAGAAGAGTAATCTCTGTTATTGTGGCGAATGAGGCGAGTGTTCTTTCTCGCATCTCCGGGCTCTTTTCAGCGCGTGGTTACAATGTCGTCTCATTGACAGTAGCACCGATCCCTGACAGTGAATATTCACGTCTGACGATTGTTACTTTAGGCTCAGTACGCGTTATCGAGCAGATCACTAAACAGCTACATAAGCTTATTCCCGTTCTTCGTGTAACTGACATACAAGAGATGATCGAAAAAGAGATGGTACTTGTTAAGTTCCCTATCTCGGAAAACCTAAGCGATATCTCTGTCCTTTCTAACGCCTATAACGGTAAGATCGCCAATGTCGGTACAGACACGATCATCGTTATGGTCGCAGATGAGCCAAAACGTGTTGAGCACTTTTTAACAGCAATTAAACGTTTCCATCCGATCGAGATCGTTCGTGGCGGTACAGTTGCTGTTGAACGATAGACTAGAGGACTTTAGGAGATGGGGATGATCGAACTACGTGATCTGATGAAAGAGATAGGTGTCGATTTGGATGGTCAATCGATCGATATCTCTGCACTGAATACCTTAAGTGATGCAAGCTCGAATGAGCTGAGCTTTTTACAAAATAAAAGCTATGTGGCTCAGCTTAAAGAGACAAAAGCAGGGGCTGTTTTAGTAACGGCTGATATGGCAGAGAATGTGCCTTCTTCAACTATTGCTGTTGTTGTAGACGAGCCCTATCTGGCATTGGCCAAAGCCAGCAGACTGTTTGCACCGGCATTGATCGATCTTGCTTCACCAGATGCCATTATAGGTGAGGGGACACAGATAGCTGAAGGTGCCAACTTGGCTAAGGGTGCAGTGATAGGCAAGAACTGCACCATTATGCCTGGTGTTTATATTGGCCGTGGTGCTGTGATCGGTGACAATACGATTATTCATGCTAATGTCTCTGTCTATCACGATTGTGAAGTGGGCTCTAACTGTATTATTCACGCATCGTCAGTCATCGGCAGTGACGGTTTTGGCTTTGCAACCACTAAGTTGGGCACACATGTCAAGATCTACCAAAATGGAAATGTTGTCATCAAAGACGATGTAGAGATCGGCTCTTGTACAACTGTTGATAGAGCCGCATTTGGCTCGACATTGATCAAAGAGGGTGTCCGCATCGACAATTTGGTACAGATCGGTCACAACTGTGTGATCGGAGAGTACTCTGTTTTAGTATCACAATCTGGTGTTGCAGGGTCAACTGAATTAGGTCGCAATGTTGTTTTAGGCGGACAAGCGGCTGCTGCCGGACATCTTAAAATTGCACCGTTTACCACCTTTGCAGCACGTGCAGGTATCACAAATGATGTTAAAGAGAGTCACAAGGTCTATGGCGGTTTTCCATTGATGGAACAGCGCACATGGTTGAAACTACAAGTCAAGTTGGCCCGTTTACTGAAGTCTTAGCCAAGACTTCACCTCTTTTATCTGCTCTTCCTTATTTCCCATAAACTCTTCTAAAAAATAATATTTCTTCAAGAAAAAAGAGATACACTAGTATATATTTAAAAGACAAGGAAATAGAATGAGCTCAAATGTCACGTTAGAAACAAGTATCCCATTAGACGGCACAAAAAACGGTGTTATCTCGATCTCACAGATCGAAGAACCATATGGACCAAATTCAGGTACTGTTGCCAGCATTGGTATCTCTCTTGCCGGTAATGCAGAAGAGCCGGAGTGGAAAGTGCATCTTCCTCTCGGTAACCTTGACGCTGTCATCGAAGCCCTTCAAAAATTAAAATAATTTCTCTTGCACCTTTTACGGTGCAAGCTCTCACTTCATACAATTAACTTTATTTTTACGATTATGTAAACAATATTCTACAGCTTAATTACAGTCTAACTATTTTATACTAGACAAAACTTATATTTGGATATCTTATGAAACGTTGGTCAATTATAGCTATTTTAATTACGACTATTATCGCTATGGCGATGTACAGTCTCATTCAAACTAAAGCAGAACACATCAAGGTCTTTCCTAAATGGAAAAAGAGTTATGACCTGACTAAAGGGATCATCGAGTCAGATGCACATAATGCCTATGTAGAGATACTAATGAACAAGAAAGCTGTTGATGCTTACGTAGAGGTGAAACCGGTGTTTCCGGTAGGTTCAGAGGTCTTTAAACCCCTCTACAGTGATGCTGATGGCAAGAGGTTCGCCCGACTTGTGATCATGGTCAAGATGAAAGAGGGTTATGACAGTGAAAATGGTGACTGGTGGTATGGTGTATACGATGAGAGTGGTACAGAGATGGCATACGAAGGACGCATCCCAGAATGCATCAGTTGTCACGCGATGGCTAAAGAGACAGACTACCTGTTTGCCCGCAGTGTCATGAAAAAGTTAAAAGGTATTGATACTAATGAGTTTGAAGAGTATTTGCCAGACGACAATGAAGAGTATTGATCAAAGTCCACCTCTTTAGATGAGAACTTTAATCACAGTAAATTCTTATTTGTAATTTTTTACAAACGCTTCGATACGTTTAATGCCTTTTTCGATATTCTCCATGCTTGTCGCAAATGAGAAGCGGAAATAACCTTCAGAACCAAAGCCTACACCCGGAACCACAGCCACTTCACTCTCTTCCAGAAGACGTTTACAAAATTCTAATGAGTCGTTTGAGATCTCTTTGATGTTGACAAAGAGGTAAAATGCACCGTCTGGTGAAAGTACTGAAAGACCGTCAATATCGTTGAACATCTTTACAGCTACATCACGGCGTTCTTTAAAGGCTTTTCGCATCATCTCGATGTCAGCATCAGCACTGCCGTCAAGACCTGTTATAGCAGCCATCTGTGTGATAGAGTTGATGTTTGATGTACTTTGACTTTGCAGTTTCTTAGTCGCTTTGATGAGCTCAGCATCTGCTGCCGCCATGTAGCCGAAACGCCAGCCTGTCATCGCGACAGACTTGCTAAGCCCGTTAATGGTAATCGTACGTTTGTACATATCGTCACTGACAGCTGCAGCAGAAGTAAATTCACCTACATAGACAAGTTTCTCATACATCTCGTCACTCGCGACCAAGATGTCTGTACCCTCCAAGACCTTGCCAATAGCTATTAGCTCCTCTTTTGAGTAAACAGCACCTGTAGGGTTAGACGGTGTTGTCAGGATCAACATCTTAGTCTTTGGTGTGATAGCGGCTTTTAACTGCTCAGGTGTGATCTTAAAACCACTTGCATCGTCTGTATCGATCTCAACAGGTGTACCGCCGCTGTAAAGAACAAGCTCAGGGTAGGTTACCCAGTACGGAGCAGGGATGATGACTTCATCACCATCTTCGATGGTCGCTTGCATGAGGTTGAAAAGCGAGTGTTTGGCACCATTATTGACAATAACCTGGTTAAGGGCATAGTCAAGACCGTTTTCACGTTTGAGTTTGTCACAAACTGCTTGTCTAAGTGCAGGAATACCATCGACAGCGGTGTATTTCGTAAAGTCGTCATTGATTGCTTTAATAGCAGCATCTTTAATAACCTGTGGCGTACCAAAATCAGGTTCGCCTGCAGAAAAACTAATGATATCTTTACCCTGTGCACGCAACTCTTGAGCGAGTGCTGTTACGGCGATAGTAATTGATTCCGAAAGTGTATTAATACGTTTTGTTAACATAGCAATCCCTTAATATTCTACTGATCCAAACTGTAAAGGCAATGGATCAACAGAGGTTAAATATTGACGGAATTATATCATTTCTTGAATGAAAAAAGTATTAGATAGCGAGAGTTTTTTAGGCGGCGCAGTTGTCTGAAGAGTTGTACAAATAGATAGCCGATTAACATTCCAGTGCTATCAGCAGCGACATCCAGCCAATCGGCTTGATGTGTTGGTAGAAAAGATTGGACAACTTCGATCAATATAGCATTAGATAAAAGGATTACAATGATCTTTTTTAGGCTTAGTGAAGGATAGAGAGTATTCAAAAACAAAAATAGAACGATAAAGGCTATCATGTGATTCAGCAGATCGCTAAAAGAGATAAAGGGTGATAATATGCCATATTCAGGGCTAAAGGCCAATATGATGATGGTGATGACAGTAAGATAGAATAAAACCTTACTAAGGGTGACTTTATTATACAGTTTCATTCACACACTCTTACAGTGAGATTATTTCAGTTGAAATTTATGGCGAATTATAGCAAAAATAACAGATTAATGTTATGTCTTTATCGCTTTCAAGAAAGAGTCATATATCTGCTCGAGTTTGAGGTCTTCATCAAGAACTTCTTGATTGTCTTTCATAAGAATGTGTTCCAAGACGGCGACACGTTTAAGAAGGTACTCAAAAAGTTCTTTATTGATGTCAGGCAGTTTGTTGTGGCTGAACTGGTCTTTGTCACGACCCTTCTCGATGACGTGCGCAGGGATACCGATAGCGGTTGAACCGTCAGGCACCTCGCGAACAACAACAGAGTTCGCACCGACCTTTGCCTCTTCACCGATGATAATGTTTCCAAGTATTTTAGAACCTGCACCGATAACGGCACCACGACGGACTGTGGGGTGACGTTTGCCTTCAGTTAGACTCACGCCACCCAGTGTAACACCTTGATAGATGACCACATCGTCTTCAATGATACATGTCTCACCGATGACAACACCGATACCATGATCGATAAAGACTCGACGGCCAATACGTGCAGCTGGGTGGATGTCGATGTTGGTGAAAAACTGGTTGATCCCCATGAGCATACGTGCAGCACTTTTAAAGTTGGCCCGATGAAGTCTGTGTGCGACACGATACCAGGCGATAGCCCATACACCGGGATAATTAAAGAGAAACTCGAGTTTGCTGTGGATCGCAGGATCGTTTCTATATACGTTTACAAAATCTTCTTTTATTTCAGAAAATAGTGCCAAGTGCTGCCTTTAGGTACGACGACTAATTTAAGTTCTATAGTGTCGTAGTATAAATTTTAATTTGTTGTGCGTAAATACCCGTTTTGATACAGATACAGTTCTAGTTTTTGAAGTGTATCACTTTTTTCTTCTTCTGTCGTAAAGGTGCTATTTGCCAAATTATTTTTAAGTTGGATTAATATTTGTGCTTTGTCATAACCGATATCATCAAGAATATCGAGAATATTATCCGATTCTACAATGTTGTGCAGTATGTAGCCTTCATCGGTGACCTCGATACTGCACTCATTTGGATGGGTAAAGAGGTTGTGGCTCATACCTAAGGTCTCTTGATAGGCGCCAACATTGAAAAATGCGAGAAAATATTCCTCTTCATCAAGGTCGACATCATGCAGATAGAGTGGTACCTTCGGATCAAACTGTATCTCTCCGTCACTGTCACAGGTAATGTCCCAAAGTGAGGCGGCACGAATAGCAGGTTCATCAAGCTTGTTGAGCGGCATGACCGGGAAGTGCTGCTGCAGACCCCAGTAGTCCGGCATACTCTGAAAAATAGAGCTGTTAATCAGATAGCGTTCTTGCAGACGTTCTTGCAGGCGGTTTAACTCTGTTGTATCAGCGTCTTTCATCAACCGAAGTGACTTTTTGATGATCTGGTGAGCCAAAATCTCAGCGTTTGAACGATCTTGCAGGGTGATGTAGCCCAGATCAAATAGGGTGAAAAGTGATTCTAAATGATCTAGTGCATCGTGAATAAACTCGATGCAGTTCTCTTTTTTCAGTAGGGTGTTAAGCTCACGCAACTCTTCGATAAGGGGCGGATTGGATTCAGAAAACTTGAGTGATTTTTCTTGATAATCTTGTGAAAAAAGTTCGAGTACAGGGGTGATCAAGACGGCATGTGATGCAACTATAAATCGACCGGACTCGGTGTAGATATTTGGGTGATCAACTCCTTTGGCATTGGTGATCTCACGTAGAACATAAACAACATCGTTCGCAAATTCACGCAGTGAGTAGTTACGGAGGCGATGGTGCTCGTTTTGGGCATATTCGACTGCTAAACCGCCGCCGATGTTGATCGCACTAAGTTCATCTGCACCCATACGTTTGAGCTCCGCATAGATATTTCCGGCTTCACGCAGTGCTTTTTTAAGCGGGGCGATATCTTCCATCTGAGAACCGATATGAAAGTGGATCATTTTGAAGTGCTCAATGAGTTGATGCTCTTGGAGCATTGTAACAGCTTCGAGAAGTTCCGTTGCCGTCAGACCGAATTTTGCATCCATTCCACCACTTTTGGCCCACGAACCGGAGCCAGAACTGTGCAGACGGATACGAATACCGATGTTTGGCACTTTTAAGTTGGAGGTCTCTGCGACTTCAATGATGGATTCCAGTTCACCAAGACCTTCTATGGTTATGGTGATATCGTGACCCATTTGTGCTGCCATGGAGCATAGAGTAGTCATCTCCGTATCTTTAAATCCATTGACCGTAATAGGCGAGCCTATAGGCGTTTGTGCTATTGCCAAAACAAGTTCAGCTTTAGAGCCGGCTTCAAGACCGTAATTGTAAGACGCACCATATTCCATAATGGATTTAACAGCTTGCGGGTACTGGTTGACCTTGAGCGGGAAAACAGCATTAAAGGAGCCCGAATATCCATTTTCACTGATGGCACGTTCAAAGTTGGCATAGAGGTTGTCGATTTGCTTGCCTATAAGATGAGGAAAACGCAGAATTATCGGTCCACGCAATCCACTGTTGCGTATGTCTTCTGTTATGGAAAGTAACGAAGGTTGGCTCTTTTTGTTGATGCAGATTTCGCCATTTTTAATAATAAAATTTTCGTTACCCCAAATATCAATACCGTAGTTAATCATTGCTTAGTACCTCAACTTTTGTTCAAAATAGTCGTTGATATTAAAATAGATGTTCCCTTGTCTATTGACATAGGTGAGGTTATCTTTTTTAAGATCATTGATGCTTGATTTACCCATGACGGCAAGAATCGTTTTTATACCCTTAATGAGGTTATTGTGGTAGCTTGCGATCTGTTGACCCTTTTTAACAACAAGAAAAGACGCTCGCTTTTTAGGGTCCTGGGTCGCAATACCGACAGGACAGACATGACCACCGATACCTGCACAGACACGGGCACGAATACAACCGGCACTCATCATGAAACCACGTGCGATACCCACTGCATCAGCACCTAGAGCAAGCATGATAGTGACGTCATCGGGTGTAAGGATTTTAGAGCTGGCGATGATGCGCATATCATCACGAAGATCATGTTTACGTAAAACAGTGTCAAGCATGTAGAGTGCGTTAGTGGTTGTCATACCTACTGATTCCATCAACTCAAGAGGGGCAGTGGCACTTCCGCCATCGCCGCCGTCAACGGTGATGAAATCAGGGATCGCTTTGCCTGCAGCTTTACGCTCTTGCATAATTTGAGCTGTATTCTCAAGACTTTTCATATCGGAGATGACGATCTTGACGCCAACAGGTTTATTGGAAATGCGTTGTAGTTCACCGATGAAATCCGCAAGTTCATCGATGCTGTCTGCATAAGGGAAACGGTTTGGTGAGATTAGATCTTTGCCCTCTTCAACACCACGATAGTAGGCGATGTCCGCCGTCACTTTTTTACCAATGATCTTGCCACCGGTCTGTTTGGCACCTTGGGCGATCTTGATCTCCGTCATTTGGCAAAAACGCATTGTTTTCTCATAACGAAGAGGGTCAAATTTTCCATCTTGGTCACGAACACCGTAGAGTCCAGAACCGATCTGCAAGACAAGGTCAGGCATATCTTTAGGAACCTCTTTAGGAAAGCTCTCTAGCGGGGCATTCCACTTTACACGGAACAAGGCATGTGAACCCGGATCATAAATATAGGTATTTTCTGTCTTTTTATTCAACATCATCTTACGATAAAACTTGAGCGCTAAGGCATGATTTGAGAGAACAGAGGTAAGTTTAAATATAAACTCTGCCAAAGGTTTTGACGCAACCATCTCAAGGTAACCGGCATTAGCACAGTCAGGTTTGTGTGTATAGAAATAGTTTGAGGTAAGTCCACCTTCACCCGTGTTGAGTGGGAAACCGGATTTGGTTGAGCCCAGTGTAAATGCACGGACTGCTTCCGGGCTTAAAGCACCATCGCTCATAGCAGAACGAAAGATAGGTGACTTCGCTACAAAAGGTTTTTCACATTTTTCACCAAAGGTAACTGACATATCATGAGAGACTTCACCGTCATTGAGTACGTGCTCTGTATGTTTCAGTACAAAACGTGCTCCTGAAAAAGGTTGAGAGATCGAAAATGACATAAAGTTAGGCTTGTTCTTTGCTGCAGTGTAGACCCAATCAACCTTGTCTCTTGATTCATAAAAGGTCTCATCGCCGAAATATTGGCGCATCGGTTCACGAAGCAGTTCAAAAAGATAGCGAAAACGACCGATCACAGGATAGTTTATCAGTAGAGAGTGCTTTCTTTGAATATATCTATCATAGATAAAAAGTGCAATTATCGCAATGAAAAATACACTAATGATAAGTTCCGCAAAATTTCCGAGAAAGTTCCAAATACTGTCTATCATCGTAAACCCATTTTAAAAAGTATCAAGAGAAACAGTCTCTTCTGTTTTAGCTTCCAGGTCTTTGACCCAGATCGTCCCCTCGTTGCGTTCATTTTCACCAATAATAGCACAATAGCGGGCATTGACCTTGTCCGCACCTTTGAGGTGGTTTTTGAGGTTTTTACTTTTATACTCAACGACAACACGTTCGCTTTGGCGTTTAGCTTGGGCTGCTTTCATGATGATAGGAAGGCCTTCATCGTCCATAGTACCCATATAGTAGCCGCTGCGCTTGCTTTCTGGCATCTTGATCAGTTCTAATAGACGCTCGATCCCGATAGCGAATCCGACAGCAGGGGTCTCTTTGCCGTCTAAGAACTCAACCAATCTGTCATAACGACCACCGCCGGCAATGGCAGATTGGGCACCGATCCCATCGCTGACGAATTCAAAAGCGGTTTTAGAGTAGTAGTCAAGTCCGCGCACTAGGTGGGTGTCGATCTCGAAATCGATACCGTTTTCGCGTAAAAGATTTTGCAACACGCCAAAATCGACATCACAGCTCCCGCAGAGATTATCGGCTAGTTTCGGTGCATCGATGTATCTCTCCTGACAGCTGCCGTTTTTACAGTCGAGCACACGGATCGGGTTTGTCGATTTTCGGCGGAGACAATCATGACAGATATACTCTTCAGCCGATTCCAAGAAGTTGACGAGCTTTTCACGGTATGGCGGCATACACTCTTGGCATCCCAGCGAATTAAGTTTGAGTTTGAAGCTGATGCCAAGGGCTTTCAGGATGTCAGCAAGCATCATGATCAGTGAAGCATCCTCAAGAACAGAGGCCACGCCAAAACTTTCAATGCCAAACTGGTGGAACTCTCTCAGACGGCCTTTTTGAGGACGTTCATAACGAAACATCGGGCCATGGTAGAAAAAGCGGTGGATCCCGCCTTGTTTGTCCAGTTTCTTTTGAATGAAAGCACGAACGACACCGGCTGTGCCTTCAGGACGTAGGCAGACGTCGTTTTCACCTTTGTCGATGAATTGATACATCTCTTTACCAACAATGTCGCTTGATTCACCGACTGAGCGTTTGAAAAGGGAAGTCTCTTCTAAAATTGGAGACTCAAAGTAGGTAAATCCATAACGTTTGGCGATAGTGGTCGCTGTCTCTATAAAATATTCAAAACGTTCAGCGTCTGGGGCGAACATATCATTCATACCACGTAGGGATTGAATCATTTAGTATCCTTGATCTTGTTAATAATTTCTTCTGTTATATTTTCTATCGGGTTTGACGCATCGATGATGACAAGTTCGATCTCAAGCAGTTTAGCAGCCTCTATCAACGCATTTTGTATCTTAAGCAGATAATCTGTTCCACGTGCTTCGATGCCGTCTAGCTCTTTTTGTGAGAGTCTGAAAGTGAGCTCTTCTTCAGACAGCTGCAGTAAAAAGAGTTTTTGCGGATAGATGCCATCCGTTGCAAAACGGTTGAGATGCAAGATGGCTGTTTGTGAGATATTCTCTTGTACCAAAGCGTAGGCAACACCTGACACTACACTGCGATCAGAGATAACAAGTTTGTCAAGATTTGGGCTGACCACCTCTTGCATATGTTCTGCACGGTCTGCCAAAAAGAGCAGAAATTCTGCTTTGGAACTCTGTACTTCACCGCTTAAAACAATGTTGCGAATACGTTCACCTATCTTAGTCGCACCTGGCTCTTTAGTGATAATAGCATCTGGGTAAGCCTCTGCAAGACGTGTGATCTGTGTACTTTTACCGGCAGTGTCAATCCCCTCTATTGCAATGTACACGATTTCATCCCCCCGATTACCTTTTGTACTTCTTCAGGAAGAAGGTGGTCTGTTTTTCCATTGAACTTTAGAAGATTACGCACGATCGATGAGCTTATAAAAGCATTTCTGAGACTAGGCATCAGATAAACGGTCTCGATCTCATCGTCAAGAGAGTGATTCAAATAGCCCAGTTGCAGTTCGTATTCAAAATCACTGACCGCACGAAGTCCACGAATCAATATTTTAGCTTCGAGTGAAGCAGCCAAATCTACAGTGAGATTGTCAAAGCCGATAACACGCGCTGTCGGTATCTCTATAATAGCTCTTTTTACCAGGTCTATGCGCTCATTCAAGGTGAACATAGGCTTTTTATCCGGGGAGTCGGCAACGGCAATAATCACTTCGTCAAAAAGGTTGCTAGCACGTTTTACAATGTCCACATGGCCATTAGTTATGGGGTCAAATGTACCGGGATAGAGGGCGATTCGAGGTTTAGTCATTATCACTCCAGCGTTTATATAAATTGTTTTCAATACCGATAAGGTCAAACCACTTACCGATCATAAAGTCTTCCATCTTCTCTAAGGTGTCTTGTTCAGAGTAATAGGCCATCACAGGCGGTGCGATGATGATGCCAAGTGTAGAGAGTTTATGCATGTTCTCTAAAGCGATAGGTGAAAAGGGCATCTCTCTAGGTGCTAAAAGTAACTTTTTCTGCTCTTTGATCATTACACTCGCCGCACGTGTGGTCAAATTGTCTGCAATACCTACACTGATCTTGGCCAGGGTATTCATACTGCAGGGGATGATCAGCATCGCATCCATACCAAAAGAACCTGATGCTACAGAGGCCCAAATAGCCTCATCTTTATGCAATATGACATTCTCTTCTTTGTCTAACACAATCTGAGCGTGATCTGAGATAATAAGATGTTTTTCAACACTTTTCGGAAGGGCGCGAAGAGCCTTTATTCCAAGGCTTGCACCACTGGCACCGCTGATAGCTATAAGAACTTTCATAACACCTCTAAAACATATCTTTTATTTAGTCTTGTAATAATAGCATTTTTAGCTGATTTCTGTGTACTATAATGCCTTTACCCACGATTTTCACACTATTCTTTTTCTACCATTTTATATGGGTGACTTGAAAGACCCTAGTCAGTTTCTTAGGAGCCTGCATAGGAGGAAATATCCTTATAAAAATTTGGCTGCCGCTGTATATAGCACCGGTAATTATTATTGGTTTTTTGTGGATGTTCAGAAGCAGAGAAGGTCATGCTCATTCAAAAGTTTGTGCAATCATCTCTAAATAGGCTTTGATATATGGGCTTGGAATATTGATTGTTGATGTAAGGTTTTGTTGATTGACAAGCAGCAGGTCCAGTCCTGAATCTTGCACGCTAGAGAGTTGTTCAAGCGTAAAATCGATGGTGTACTCTTTATAATAATGCCCTTGTCTGATAGTAGAATAGTGTGCATTGATCTTTAAAGGTTTGATTTTTGCAGAGAAAACAGCAACAAAGTCCCGCCAGTTATCTGCTCTGCGTTCCAACCAGAGATAGTAACGCGGTTTTTTTGTTTTGAGAAGAACACTGCTGTTTTTATCGGGTATGCGTGCGATTAGATAGAGTAGATAACCCTCATCAAAGGTTTTGATCTCGTACGGAAGTGTAGCGATAATCTTTTCCCGATACATGGGTTGGTAAGATATAATACGGTGCTCCAAAAGATAGGCGGTTGTGATCTCTGGAACAGCTGTTGGTTCTACTTGGAGCTTCTCTTCATTTTTAGCACATCCGCTAACGATGATAAGAGTAATAAACAACAGTAGAAAAGTTTGTATTTGAGAGAGATCTGTTTTATACAAGCAATATCCATATGTAAAGGTCCAACTAGTGCAAAATCATACCATAAAGTGTAAAAGCAGATGACGATAGCAATAAAGCAACTCTTTACATTTGTACTGGCTACCTTCTTTTTTAACGTTACTCTTTATGCAGAAGCTATTAGTAATAAAAACTACGGATCAGCTGTTGTGTTGGAGGTGACCAGTATTTATGACGGGGATACCTTTCGTGCCAACATACAAGATTATCCAGAGATCATGGGTTACCGAATAGGTATTCGTGTCAATGGCATTGACACCCCGGAAATGCGTGGAAAGTGTCAAAAAGAGAAAACGTTAGCTAAAAAAGCAAAGCAGTTTAGTGTTGAGAAACTAAGAGGCACAAAAAAGATAGAACTTCGTAATATGAAACGAGGAAAGTATTTTCGTATAGTGGCTGATGTCTATGTGGATGGTGAAAGTTTAGGCGATATGTTAATAGATCAAGAGTTGGCGGTACTTTATGATGGCGGACATAAAGCCAAAGATTGGTGCCGATAATTACTATATAGTAATTTATATAGTTGTCAAAAAAATATTTTTAATTTCACATAACTTTAAGTAAAGAGTCTCTATAATTTCAGCCTTACAAACATGCCGCCGTGGTGGAATGGTAGACACGTCGGATTCAAAATCCGATGTCGCGAGACGTGCCGGTTCAAGTCCGGCCGGCGGTACCACTCATAAACCCCTATAAACAGGGATTTACTTCTTCCGAAAAATTCATATCCTATTTACCGATCAATGAAGTTACAAATGTATATATCTACACACACTATAATCTATTACAATAAAATAAGCATTTATAATGTTGCTACCTGTGTATTTCAGTAACAATCACTTGCTGATAATTTGAAAGATAATTGAGTTAAAATTATTCTAGAGAGTGCCTATAAAAGCCACTTTAAGCACTCTTTTTGGTATACTCCTACGAAATAATAAACAAACATTATAATTCAAGGACTTTCCTATTTTACGCGACGCACTTTTTATTACTCTTTTCGGGGTTATTTTTTATCTGGCAATGGCAACCATACTTGGCGACTCAGGTATTATCGGCAGTTTCGGCGCTGATTTTGCGGCACTTAACCAGAAGCTGTTTGGTTATCTCTCTTATATCTATCTCTTTGTAGTTGGCATAGGTCTCTATTTTATGTACCGTCGTGCCGGTTTTGATGTAAGACGTGCTGAGATCACGGTGGCGTTTATTTTGCTTTTCTTCTCACTGCAGATCTTTCAAGCAACGGTTACAAGTGGAGAACTTCGCGGTGCCATGGGTTCTAGTTTTGTCGACTTCACCGTTGGCTATATTGGTTACTTTGGTGTGTGGGTTTTCTTCTTAATGTCGTTTGTCCTTTCACTTGTGATGATCTTTGACAAAAGTGTCGGTGAGATGGCACAACCGCTTAGAGATGCAGGCTCTCGTCTTTCAATGCCTTCGTTGCCTCGAAAAGCGGATGAAGACAAGGCAGAGGTCATAGATGTCAAACCTATACGCAAAAGAAAACCATCATCCAAAACAAAACAAGACGAGTTTATTGAACAGGCAGAACTCAAAGAAGAGTTAGATACACCTGCCTATTTGCGAAGACATGAGGATGAAGTGATTGACACAGAAGCCAAGATCCGCTTGATCAAAGGTGATGAGGCAACAGCTGTGCAGGAGGAAGAGCTACATGTCGATGTAGAGCAACCGGTTTCAGAGCAAAAACCGCGTACAATCGTAGAAGCGGCTCAGAAAGTAAAAGAGCAAAAACATACTATTGTTGTTAATGAACTTGAAGAGAACAAAAAACTGCTAGAGCAGATCGAGACGGGTAAAACTGAAAAACCTAAAAACTTCAAACTACCATCACTGAATTTCTTGCAAAAAGCACCGAAGCAGGGTAACAAGATCGATGAAGCCGAGCTTGATGCCAAGATCAGTGACCTTATCGACAAACTGCAGCACTTTAAGATCGACGGAGACGTGGTCCGTACTTACGCAGGTCCGGTTGTCTCGACCTTTGAGTTTAAACCAGGTCCTAACATTAAAGTTTCCAAGATATTGAGTCTTCAAGATGACCTTGCCATGGCACTGCGTGCTGAGACTATCCGTATTCAGGCACCGATCCCCGGTAAAGATGTTGTGGGTATTGAGATACCAAATAAGACTGTTGAAACCATCTATCTTCGTGATATCTTAGAGAGTAAACTCTTTCAAGATGCCTCATCGCCACTCACGATTGTTTTAGGTAAAGATATTGTCGGTAAACCTTTTATTACCGATCTTAAAAAATTACCACACCTGCTAATCGCCGGGACGACAGGGTCGGGTAAGTCAGTCGGCATTAATGCGATGATCTTGAGTCTTCTGTACCGTAACTCGCCAGATCAGCTCCGTCTGCTGATGATCGATCCCAAGATGTTGGAATTTTCTATCTATAATGACATTCCGCACCTCTTGACACCTGTTATCACAAAAGCGAAGCAGGCTATCGTCGCACTGAACAACATGGTAGGTGAGATGGAACGTCGTTATCGTCTGATGAGTGAGACACGCACTAAAAGCATCGAAAACTATAATGAAAAGGCGAAACGACAGGGTGGGGAAGTCTTCCCTTATATCGTTGTAATCATAGATGAGCTCGCGGACTTGATGATGACAAGTGGTAAAGATGTAGAGTTCTCAATTGGACGTCTAGCACAGATGGCACGGGCTTCAGGGATTCACCTTATCGTTGCGACACAACGCCCTTCGGTTGATGTTGTAACGGGTCTTATTAAGGCGAACCTGCCATCACGTATCTCTTATAGAGTAGGACAGCGAATCGACTCGAAGATTATCCTAGATCAACAGGGTGCTGAGTCACTTCTTGGTCGTGGAGACATGCTCTTTACCCCTCCAGGGGCGACAGGCCTGGTTCGTCTGCATGCGCCATGGAGTACAGAAGAGGAGATCGAGAAGATCGTTGAATTCCTTAAGTCACAGCGTGAACCGCAATATGATCACCGCTTTTTAGCGGATGAGACGACAGCGGGCTCCAAAGGCGGTGAGGGTGTAACGATAGGTGAAAAAGATGAGCTTTATGAAGAGGCAAAACAGATCGTCACTACCGATAGAAAGACCTCTATATCTTACCTTCAGCGTAGATTGCAAATCGGTTATAACCGCTCTGCACGTCTTATAGAGCAGCTTGAAGCACACGGTATTCTCTCCGAGCCTAACGCTAAAGGAAACCGCGAAATCGTTGGCGGATAATGGTGATCATCTTAGAACTTTACCAAAAAGCGACAATGGCTGACTTCTACATTAAGAACTACAAAGATCTTGATGAAAACACCATTCAAGAGCTCATCGAGTTTGCGGAGAGCCGTGGTGGCTTCTTCCGCGAAGACCTTAAGCGTTTCTCCATACGTAAACGCGCCTCTATAGAGTACCTGCAACAGATATTCAAACTCTCTGATATTGATGTGCAGATACTTGAACCTAAAGCCGTTGTTGATATATTTGCAAGTAGTGCAAGCACCCTTACCCCGCCGCGAGAAGCTGATGAGATCATCGGTTTTGGCAAGCATAAGGGTCAGAAGTGGGGTGAAGCACCTACAGAGTATCTGAAATGGGTACAAGGCTCTATGCATGGTTACAATGCTGAGATCGCTAAGAAGATAATGATCTACCGTAAAACAGTAGAGAGACGAGAGAAAGAGAGAGAAGATGGCTAAAGGTGCAACAATCTATAAGTGTAGCTTGAACATTGCTGATATGGACCGTCACTATTACAATGAGCAGAGTTTGACGATGGCTAAACACCCCTCTGAAAATGATTTAAGGTTAATGGTGCGTTTAACAGCATTTGTTCTAAATGCTAATGAGTCATTGGAGTTTACTAAAGGTATTGCACAAGATGATGAGCCTGATATATGGGCAAAGTCTTTAAGTGGTGACATAGACCTCTGGATCGACCTTGGTCAGCCGGATGAAAAACGCATACGTAAAGCATGTGGACGCTCAGAGCAGGTCATCATCTACACATACCAAGAGGGAAGTGCACTCTCTTGGTGGAAACAGGCAGAAAAGACGCTGAAACGTTTTAACAATCTTTCTGTTGTCTACCTGCAAATAGATGGTGATATTGAGGCTTTGTCTAAACGCGGGATGGAACTGCAGTGTAATATCAGTGATGGCGAACTGACGCTGCATGATGAAGAAAACAGTGTCCTAATTCGACAGGAAGTGTGGAAATAGTCTAAAAACAGTCTATTCTTAAAAATAGTTAAAAGCATCCTGTTTAACGGTACATACTAAATGATATTAATAGTATATTTATTGCTATTAAATACTTTTTAGCAGTAGTCTTACACATATTTACTTCCTCTTTTCATAACTCAATATTTAACAAAATCATTTTTTCTGGAGCAGTGCTTTTTTCAATTATTGTAGATTTAACTGATCTAGATGTTTACGAAACTTCTACTTGTGTGATCGCAGCAGCTACAGAGAATATGTATCAGAAGAGCGAGAAAAAGTACTCTATTTAGTTTGTGTCCAATATTGAGTGTAAGTAATTAGGATACATCCTGAGTTGCTCAGATAAAGATGTGTAGTAAAGTAGCATATTGATACTTCTAAAGTATTATCTAACAGTAAGACGAGCCCTACTTACAGTGCTTTGAACGGTGTGTATCAAAAATACACATTTGTTAAATTAATGTGTTTACTTTTGTAACACATGGTCTGTTGTTAGGAAAAGCTTCGTTATAATTATGAAACTTTAAATTCAGGAGATCCAATGGCTTTTTTAGAAGACTACAAAGCACACGTTGCAGAACGTGAAACACTAGGTGTTCCACCACTTCCACTTTCAGCTGAACAGACAGCAGCACTAATCGAATTGATCAAATCAGGTTGTACAGATGAGTTGTTAGACCTTCTAACAAACCGTGTTGCACCGGGTGTTGATGATGCTGCTTATGTTAAAGCTGCATTTTTAAAAGACCTTGCGGCTGAAAACCATTCAGTTGCTGCTATCGCTCCTGAAAAAGCGGTTGAGATGTTAGGCATGATGCTTGGTGGTTACAATGTAAAACCAATGATCGATGCTCTTTCTTCTAAAAATACTGCTGTTGTTGCTGCTGCTGTTGCTGCTTTAAACAAGACTCTTCTTGTCTATGATGCATTTAACGATGTTGAAGAACTTCACAAGGCTGGAAATGCTGCTGCAACTGAAGTTATGACTTCTTGGGCAAATGCTGAGTGGTTCACTTCTAAACCAGCTTTAGCTGAAGAGATTACTGTTACTGTTTACAAAGTTCCTGGTGAAACAAATACAGATGACCTTTCTCCAGCTTCTGAAGCGTTTACACGTTCTGATATTCCTGTTCATGCTAACTCTTTCTTAGTCAACAAAATGGAAAAGCCATTAGAAACAATTGCAGAGCTTAAGAAAAAAGGCCACCCAATCACTTATGTTGGTGATGTTGTTGGTACGGGTTCTTCACGTAAGTCTGGTGTTAACTCTGTTCAATGGCACATGGGTGAAGACATTAGCGGTGTTCCTAATAAGCGTACCGGCGGTGTTGTCCTTGGTGGAATTATCGCTCCGATCTTCTTCGCAACATGTGAAGATTCAGGCGCACTTCCATTAGAGCTTGATGTATCTGGTATGGAGACTGGTGACGTTGTTACTATTTATCCATACAAAGGTGAAGCACATAAAGATGGCGCATGTATCGCTACTTTTAAACTAAATCCAAATACGATTACTGATGAAGTACGTGCAGGTGGTCGTATTCCATTGATCATTGGTCGTGGTCTTACTTCTAAGGCTCGTGGTGTTCTTGGTTTAGGTGCATCTGATGCATTCTTGACTGCTGAGCAACCGGCTGATACAGGCAAAGGTTATACACTTGCACAGAAAATGGTTGGTAAAGCTTCTGGTCTTGCCGGTGTTCGTCCAGGTATGTACGTAGAACCTGAAATGTCAACGGTTGGTTCTCAAGATACTACAGGTCCTATGACTCGTGATGAGATCAAAGAACTTGCGGCACTTGGCTTTAACGCTGACTTAGTAATGCAATCTTTCTGTCACACAGCGGCTTACCCAAAACCGTCTGACGTTACTATGCACCATACTCTTCCTGACTTTATCGCTAACCGTTCAGGTGTAGCTCTACGTCCAGGTGATGGTGTTATCCACTCATGGTTGAACCGTATGGTTCTTCCGGATACTGTTGGTACGGGTGCAGATTCTCATACACGTTTCCCTCTTGGTATCTCTTTCCCTGGTGGATCTGGTGTTGTTGCATTTGCTGGTGTAACAGGTTCTATGCCTCTTACTATGCCTGAGTCTGTACTTGTACGTTTCTCAGGTGAGATGCAACCAGGTATCACGCTACGTGACCTTGTAAATGCTATCCCTTACGTTGCAATCCAAGAAGGACTATTAACAGTTCCTAAAGCTGGTAAGAAAAACATCTTCGCTGGTCGTATCTTGGAGATCGAAGGTCTTCCTGATCTTAAAGCAGAGCAGGCATTTGAGCTTTCTGATGCATCTGCTGAGCGTTCTGCTGCCGCATGTACAGTTCTTTTAAATGAAGCACCAATTGAAGAGTACTTAAAATCAAACGTAGTACTTCTTGAGTCTATGATTGAAGATGGTTACTCTGATGCGACTACGCTTCAACGCCGTGTTGACAAGATGAAAGAGTGGTTAGCTAATCCTACATTGATGAAACCAGATGCTGATGCTGAATACGCTGCAGTAATTGAGATCGATCTTAACACGATCACTGAGCCTATCCTTGCTTGTCCTAATGATCCAGATAACGTTAAACTTCTTTCTGAAGTTGCTGGAACAAAAATTGACGAAGTGTTCTTAGGTTCTTGTATGACTAACATCGGTCACTACCGTGCAGCTGGTGAAGTTATGCGTGGAGAATCTGCGGTAGCTGTTGAGAAGTTTTGGATCGTTCCACCAACTCGTATGGATGAGCAGCAGCTGATCAACGAAGGGTACTATGATGTTTACAAAGCTATTGAAGCACATACAGAAGTTCCTGGATGTTCACTATGTATGGGTAACCAGGCAAGTGCACGTGTAGGCTCAACTGTATTCTCTACATCAACACGTAACTTCGACAACCGTCTTGGTAAAGGTACTCAGGTCTATCTTGGTTCTGCAGAGCTTGCAGCAGTATGTGCTAAGCTTGGCCGTATCCCGACACCGGCAGAGTACATGGATATTGTTCCAGCTAAGATCGAAGGTAAAGAGGCAGATATCTATAAATATCTTAACTTTAACGAGATCGAAGGGTATCACCTTGAAGAGCGTAAAGCTGCTACTGAAAAGTATGACGTAACAATCAAGCCTGTATAATCTAAAAACTCAAATAGCGACGCAACTTCTGCGTCGTTACGCTCGTCATGCCCACTAGGGCACTTCCTCACTAGACGCCTTGAATTTACACCACTCTTTGAACTTCTACTTAATATTATTGTAACGCTTCCCTTCTATCTTATTATCAATCTTCAAACACACTCATTTTATTACAGCAGCTATACAAATCATCGATTTCCATTTCTATTAACTATGTCTAAATGTAAAAGATCGATTAATATGATAAACTTTTTACAGGTTGTATAAAACATAAAATGAGTCTAACTTGAAAGTGAGGAGATGATGAGCATAAAAAAACAGCTGTTTTGGCTGATGGTATGGGGTGTCGCCTTTGCCTATATTGAAGCTTC
>JBATWM010000113.1:0-8652 GCA_049672605.1 Sulfurimonadaceae bacterium | reverse complement strand
TTCCTATTATCGCGCTCGGTGGGATCACTACGCCTGAGCAGGTAAAAGCGGTTGAAAAGAGCGGGGCTTACGGCTTTGCTTCGATCCGCTACTTTATAGACAATTAAAAATATTTTGAATACGTCAGCCACTAGGCTGACCTTCCACAAGGAAACCAATGTTTGAAGTCGTTATCGGCCTTGAAGTCCACACCCAACTTAACACCGAGACAAAACTATTTTGTTCATGTCCAACAAGCTTTAATGATCGTCCTAATGTTAACACCTGCCCCACGTGTTTAGCGCTTCCTGGTGCTCTGCCGGTACTGAACAAAAGCGTTTTAGAGAAGTCGATCATGCTTGGAACAGCGATCGGTGCTACGGTAAACCGCACTTCGTTTTTTGACCGCAAGTCTTATTTCTATCCGGATAGCCCAACGGCTTATCAGATCACGCAGCTCTATACACCTGTTGTTGAACACGGTACGCTTGACATCGACTTTGAAGACGGTACGAGCAAGACGATTCGTATTAACCGTGCCCACATCGAAGCGGATGCCGGTAAAAACATCCATGACGGCTCTATCTCCAAAGTAGACTTGAACCGTGCGGGTACACCGCTGCTAGAGATCGTCTCTGAACCGGACATGTTTTCAGCAGAAGAGGCGGTACTTTATGTGAAGAAACTTCACTCTATTGTGCGTTACCTGGACATCTCTAATGCGAACATGCAAGAGGGCTCTTTCCGTGTAGATGTCAACGTCTCTATTCGTCCTAAAGGGGATAAAAAACTTTATACCCGTGTTGAGATCAAAAATATCAACAGCTTCCGTTTTATCCAAAAAGCGATCGAGATCGAAGTGCAGCGTCAGATCGAAGCTTGGGAAGACGGTGTTTATGACGAAGAGATCCGCCAAGAGACACGTCTCTTTGACCAGGTCAAACAAGAGACACGCTCTATGCGCGGTAAAGAGGAAGCGGCTGATTACCGCTACTTCCCGGAGCCTGACCTTCTTAAAGCGGTCATTCCTGATGAGATGTATGCAAAATTTACGCAGATCCCTGAGTTGCCGGACCAGAAAAAAGCGCGTTTGGTCTCTGAATACGGTATGCGCGAGTATGATGCAGCGGTCATCACCTCTGAGCTTGAGACAGCACACTTCTTTGAGGCGATGCTCTCAGAAGGTGTCAGTGCTAAAAATGCAGTCACGTGGTTGACTGTAGAGCTACAGGGACGCCTTAAAGGCGGTATGACGATCACAACATCCCCTGTGGACGCTAAGACGCTTGGAACGCTTGTAAAACGCATCGAAGACAAGACCATCAGTGGTAAAGCGGCTAAAGAGGTGCTTGACTACCTGATGAACAACGAGAGTGATGTTGACAGTGCCATCGAGAAGCTGGGTCTTAAGCAGATGAATGACACGGGTGCCTTAGAGACGATCATTGACGAGATCATCGCTGCAAACGGTGATAAAGTCGAGCAGTACAAAGGCGGTAAAGATAAACTCTTTGGTTTCTTTGTCGGTCAGACGATGAAAGCGAGTAAAGGGACTGCCAACCCGCAAACTGTTAATGAGATGCTTAAAGCAAAACTGGGTTAGGAGTTTGTCAGGTCTGTCTGATTGAAACGAAAGATTCAGCTTTTGGGACAGGTTTTTAGCTCGTTTGAGGCGAATAGCCGTAGCTATTTAACGAACAGGAGATAAGAAGATGTTCAAAAGATGGATTTTGCAGTCAATCAAGCACAGATCTGACAAGCTCCTAAAGGCTAGTCGATGAAAGAAGAGCTTCACGCGGACGAGACACTCTCTTCATCAACTTATAAAGAGCACTATGTAGGTCTTTTTGCCAGCTTAGTCGTTGACATTGCCTATGGGCTTAAAACGTCGACAAATTACAAGACGACAAAAAACTTCTTTTACAATCTTTTAGAAAACCACGCTTACCCATATAAACGCTATTTTGATCTTATGATGATGGTGTTGATCTTTTCAAGTGTTATTATCTTGATCCGTGAAGTAAAACACCCCGTAAACGACTTCTGGTCTCTTTTCAATGACTACATTATCTCATTGATCTTTTTGGTCGAGTACCTGCTGCGTTTTTGGGTCATCAGTGACTCCTCCGAGATCATTATCAGACAGTATGAAAAAGATGAACTGCTGCAGCGCAAGTTCAGGGTAGGTCGAGCAATCTTTAAAGTTCTACGTGTCAAGTGGATGTATGTTCGTTCTATCCGTGCCATTATAGACCTGCTGGCGATAATGCCGTTCTTCCACGAACTGCGTCTGCTCCGTCTCTTTATCCTGTTCCGTGTCTTTAAGATCTTTCGATACACCCAGAACATGCAGTATTTCGGCTATGTCCTTTCGCATAAGAAGTTTGAACTTTTTACACTTTTGACCTTTGCCAGTGTGGTCGTCTTTGTCGCTTCGGTACTCATCTACATCATGGAGTCCAACAACCCGAACTCATCCATTAACTCGCTCTTTGATGCTTTTTACTGGTCTATTGTTACCATCTCAACGGTAGGGTACGGTGATGTCACGCCGATCACACAAGCCGGAAGAGCGGTGGCCGTCTTGGTCATCATCTCAGGCATCGCTGTCATCTCTTTTGCCACCTCTATTGTGGTGACCGCCTTCACTGAAAAGCTGGATGACATTCGTGAAAATCAGATCTTGGGCGAGATCAAAAAGCTGAAGCATTTTTATCTGATCTGCGGTTATGGCATCGTTGCACAACAGACCGCTTCAAAATTGCGCCGAAGCGGGCGGGAGGTTGTGGTTTTAGACACTGACCCGGTGCGTATCAAAGAGGCAAAAGAGAACAAGCTGCATGCCTTGAGGCTTGACCCCGCTTCCCTTTCGAGCTACCAGACTATGGGGATTGACTTAGAGAAGCAGGTGATTGCGGTAATCTTGCTGCGAGACAGTGACATTCTGAATGTCTATACGGCTTTGACTCTGCGCTCCATCGATCACAGTATCAATATGCTCTCCTTGCTGCATGAGAAAAAGAACCGTCGTAAACTGCATTTGGCGGGGGCTAGAAATATTGTTTATGCCCAAGAGCTGATTGGTCTTCTCTCCAAGGAGTACAGCGGCAGACCCATCGCCTTTGAGACACTTAGTATGCTGCGTGCAGAAGAGAGTGGTGCCGCAATGGAAGAGATCGTTGTTGATGAGCGCATCGCCAGCAACTTCAACACTGTAGGTGAACTGGGCATTCGTAAACATCGGCTGCTCCTAATTGGTCTCTCTAAAACTGAGGCTGATGGATTTAGCTTCAACCCTCAAGCCGATACACTTTTGCAAAAAGGTGACATTATGATCATTGTCGGTGAACATTCGATGATCAGTGAGTTTAGACTTTTTATTCACAAGAGGTTACGATGAAGACACTTGACGTTGTAGTCTTTGGCTATGCAGAGTTTGCAAAAGAGATCGTTTTTCAGGTCAATGAGGCCTATCGAAGTGTGAAGGTCTATGAACTAAAAGAAGAGACTGTTGCCCAGGCGCTTAAAGATGGTTTTGAGGCGGAGCTTTTCGATTTGGACGATAACTGGGAAGCCTTTACCCATTTCAACATGCAAGAGACGCTTTTTATCTGTGCCCTTGAAGATGATGCCGCTAATGTTTACCTGACGATAGGGCTGATAGATGGGTTAGAAGATGCACGTCTGATCGCTCTGGCATCAACACATGAACATGCTTCTAAACTCCGTCTTGCCGGTGCTAACCAGGTGATCTCCAAGCTTCAAGCCACTTCTGACCTTATCATTGAACTACTCGAAAAGCCGACTGTTACCCACATCGTTCAAGATATACTAAAAGAAGAGACCGCCCTCAAAACAGTGCAGATCACACTCGAAGAAGGCTCTTCCTTCATCGGTGAGTCCCTGCATAATGTCTCACTGAAAGTCGAGCAGGAACTTGTTGTTTTGGCAGTGGTTGATACGAAGATGCAGACCCATTTTGTCTTTACTTCCAAAGGGTATAAACATCGGCTTGTAGTAGGGGATATTTTAGTCGTAATCGGTTATTATGAGCAGATAGAGAACTTTAAAAGGATGTCACAGTGAAGAAAATAGGCGTTATAGGTGCTGGTAAATGGGGGCAGGCACTCGCCTTTGCCTTTCGTCAAAATCCCGACAATGAGGTCTACATCACTTCGCGTACCAAACGTGACATCGAGAACTTTGTCTCACTCGAAGAGATCTTGAAGTTAGAGTATCTGGTGATGGCGATCCCGGCGCAGCAGGTGGCGTGTTGGCTGGATGATAATTTTGTCTATACCAACCAGAAGATCCTTGTTGCTGCTAAAGGGATCGAAGCAAGTAGCGGACGTTTTTTAAAAGAGATATTTACACCTCATGTGCCGCCAAAGAACCTTGCCTTTCTCTCTGGTCCTTCGTTTGCCGCAGAGGTGATGCAGTCGCTGCCAAGTGCCTTGGTTATTAATTCTGAAAATGAAGAGCTTGCGACTGCTTTTGGCACCTATTTCCCCTCTTTTATACGGACCTATATTTCAACCGATGTCATGGGTGCAGAGGTGGCAGGTGCCTATAAAAATGTGATCGCTATAGCAGCCGGTATCTGTGAAGGTTTGAAGCTGGGACATAACGCCAGTGCCTCATTGATCTCTCGCGGTCTGATCGAGATGCGGCGTTTTGGTAAACATTATGGTGCCGAAGATGAGACTTTTATGGGGTTAAGCGGTGCAGGTGATCTCTTTCTTACCGCATCCTCGACGATGTCACGAAACTTCCGTGTCGGGCTTGGACTGGCTGCCGGAAAGTCACAATCTGAGATCCTTGAAGAGCTTGGAGAGGTAGCAGAGGGTATAGGAACGGCTTACGCACTCAATACCATTGCTGAGGAGCGAGGAATATACCTGCCTATTGCCGCAGAGGTATATGCTATTTTAGAAGGTAAAGAGCCTCTTAAAAGCCTCAGCGACCTCTTGACACGCTAAGAGCAAAGATGAACGAAGAACGACTGCAGATAAAGAAAATAGCGACTGCTCTGGTCTTAGGCACGCTTTCATTCGCATTTGTCTCCCTTTTTCTTACGTATCAGCAGTCAGCATTGGTTGGAGTACTGGTCCTGTTAGTCACACTATGGACCAATGAGGGACTCGCACTTGGTGTTGTCTCTCTTCTGCCTATTGTCCTCTTTCCAAGCCTGGGTATTTTAAGTACAAAAGCGACAACGGTCAATTATGCCCACCCCATCATCTATCTCTTTTTAGGGGGGTTCATGCTGGCGATCGCTGTAGAAAAGACAGGTCTGCACACCTGGATTGCCGACAAGGTCTTACAGTTTTTTCCCAACACCGCCAGAGGGATCATCTTCTCCCTTGCCATCACTTCGGGTCTGCTCAGCTCCATCCTCTCCAATACGACAACAACGCTGCTGCTTATCTCCATTGCGCTCTATCTCTCGGATGACCCTAAACTCAAACTCCGTTTTGCTTTGGCAATAGCTTACGGTGCGAGTATAGGGGGGATCTTGACCCCGATCGGTACACCGCCAAATCTTATCTTGCTTGGGGTGATGCAAGAGAAAGGGATGGAGACGATCCCATTTTTTCAATGGATGTGGATGGTTGCTCCGCTCTCAATTGTGATGTTTATTGTCGTTGCCTCTGTGTTGAGTATAGGGGTGGGTAAGGTCAAGATAGAGAGAGATGTTGAACATAAAGCATTGACAAGAGAGCAGAAACAGGTGCTGTTTGTATTGGGCTCTTTGATGCTGCTGCTTTTGCTCAACGCACCGATAAGACCCTATTGGGATGGATTGGGGATGAGTGAACCCGTCATCTTGCTTTCTGCCGGTCTTCTGCTTTTTGCACCACCGTTTCGTCTACTGGATTGGATGAGTGACAAAGATAAGATCCCATACCGCATTATGATGCTTTTTGGTGCCGGTTTTTCCATTGCGAAGGCCTTTTCAGAGACCGGTCTGGCTGATCAGGTCGCTTCATATATTATTGACCTTACAACACTGGCTCCGATCTTGCTTCTGTTGGCTGTTGCAACGATTGTCACCTTTACAACAGAGGTGACCTCCAATACGGCACTTATCTCTATTATGCTGCCGGTGATCTACTCGGTGGCGGAACAGACGGGTATCGATACACGCCTCTTTATGATGGTGGCGACACTCTGTGCGAGTTATGCCTTTATGCTGCCGATCGCTACACCGCCAAATGCCATTGCCATGTCGACGGGGGTTGTGGATGTTAAGACGATGGCGAAGTATGGGCTGTTTTTTAACATCGTCGGTATTGTTTTGATCGTAGTAATCGCAAAGTATTTCTGGTCCGGCCTCGTTTAGACCTTAGCTTCAGCACAGGGCCCAGCCCCTTGGCTGTCTTGCGCAAAAGTTTAGCTCTCGGCGTACCCGATGTACGCTAACCATTGTTCTTACTTTACTCCTTAAAACTATGCTCCCAGCATAGTTTCTAAACAGGAGATATCAACCTGCACTAAATCTAATGTCTAAACGGGTTTATCAGTGTATTTCGATATTTTTCTAGATACAACTAAATGTCGCATAGATAGGGTTGTGGTCTGAGATCTTTTGCGTATCGATGGCTTTTGCTTGTAAAAGGTTTAGGTCTCTGTAAAAGAGATGGTCTAGAGGCTTTTCAAAGATATGTTTGATGTGATGCTTTTCATGCAGCTCGGCTTTTTCCAAAGAGAGCGCATGTTGAAAGGCTTCTATTACTTTGATGCGTTTTTTAGTCCAGTTATTAAAGTCTCCGCCGACGATCATCGGCCCTTTACACATTTTAAGCTCCAGTTTGATCTTCTCCAACTCCTTAGTAAAGATCTTTATCGAAACAAAATTGATAGAGTGCAGATTGACAAGGTGCAGTATCTGACCATTAGAAAGTTTGTGTTGCGTGATCTGCATACTTTTATAGGTGATCAGACCTATTTCTCTGCGGTGTGAAAGGTTGGAGTCTATCTTTTCAAATGCGACTTTGGAGGCTGTCACAACGCCATAGAGGTGTCGAAAGGTCTCAATATTACTTGCCATCGCATACGAAAAATCGTCCAAGACCGAGGAGCTCTTTTTAGGGTATTTGGCCTCTTGAAAGAGTAGAAATTCGCTTGGATGCTGTTGAAGCAAGCTTTTGAATCTCTCTTGGAAATCTGATCGAAGGTTCTCTTTATGGACATTCCAAACTAGCAGGGAAAACTCTTTTGGCAGATTGTGCTCTTGGTGATGTAATTTTTGCGGAAATATTCGTGGCGTAAAAATAATCTATCCTTTAACGCATTCTACTGCATCATTTTTGTTTATAGCTGCGGTGCCAAGATACGCATAAAATTCTCTGCTATACGACGCAATTTGAACGCCTCTGGCATTTGGGTATCTGCATTGGCGATAAATCCTTGCATCCACTCTTCTATCTCGCTAATGATAGTTTTAGAATAGACAAAGCTGACGACCTCGTAATTGAGCAACAGAGAGCGATTATCGATGTTGACTGAACCGATCATGAGCGTATCACTGTCAAATAGAATGGCTTTCGCATGCAGTATTTTACCATTATATAAGATCAGATCGATTCCGATCTCCTCGAGTTCGCGCATATAGGAACTGCGGCTAAGGTCGGCGATGAAGTGATCGGACTGTTTTGGTGTGATCAGTTTGATATCGAGCCCTTTGTGTTTGGCGATTTTTAGCGTATGCATCAAGATCTCATCGGGTAGAAAATAGGGTGTGACGATCCAAATACGTTCTGTCGCGGTGTTTATAGCATCGACAAGTGCTTCAAAAAGGGCATCCCCTTCGATATCAGGTCCGGATGGCACGACCTGGATAGAGGCATCACCATAGACTTTTTTTAGAGGTGGGGTACTTGAGCGCATTGAAGAACCGGAGGCATAGGCCCAGTCCGCTTCAAAGATCTGGGCATATTGGTAGGTGGCGTCACCCTGGGTCTTAAAGAGGATATCTTCCCATTGATAGGATTTTTTTGTCGGCCCCATGTACTCATTTGAGAGGTTCATTCCCCCGGTGATCAAAGTGGTTTCGTCAAAGAGATAGATCTTACGATGATTGCGCAGATTGATGTCGTTTTGATAGGGGAGGCGAAGAAGCGGCATAAAAAAGTGGACTTCGCATCCTGCTTTACGCAATTTTTTGAGCGGACCTTGAAAGAAATAGAGTTTATAGGAGCCAAGCGAGTCGACGAGCAGTCGTACCTGAACACCTTTTGATGCTTTTTCTATCAGGGCATCGATAATGTTTTTTGTTACGGGGTCATTTTTAAAGAGGTAGGTACTTATGCTAATGCTCTTTGAAGCACTGTGTATCTCATCCATTAATGTATTATAGGCCTTTACACTGTCTCTGATAAGTTCAAAACTGTTGTACTCACTTACACCTGCAATACCGTTGGAACGCAAGATACCGTCGATACTGTTGATCTTGACAGCACTTTCACTGACACTTTTGACGTGAAGTGAAGATTTACGCTTTTTAGCGGGACGTTTGCGTATACCGATGAGAAAGTAGATAAAGATGAAAAGATAGGGTACGATGATCATCATCAGAAGCCATGATATCATACTCGTCGGCGAACGTCTTTGATAGAGCATGTGCAGCATGGTCAGCACAATGAGAACCTCTCCAATAATAAAAACACCATG
>JBATWM010000112.1:0-5757 GCA_049672605.1 Sulfurimonadaceae bacterium | reverse complement strand
TGACACTGCTGAGATCATCTTCAATATCACGTACCACCATCTTATCCAAGATCGTCGCACTTGCACCAGAATAGGCGCCTGCGACCAATATCTTGTTAAGTGTGACATCGGGAAAGATCTCTTTTGGTATTTTGATGTAAGCCAGTACACCTGCCATCAGCAGCACAATTAAAAGCATATGGTTTAAAGAGGTGTTATTGATAAAATATTTGATGATCTTTGTCATTGATAATCCATAATAAAAGTACTCTTATTCTACCCTACACACACTAATAGAGAAGAAAAATAACATACTATTACGCCATATTACCCATTAACTAAATACCTAAATATTTAGTTAATGGCGTAATAGCTAAATACTGCAGCTTTTGTTGATGTATGTACGCAATACCCAATTACCAAGCAACCCACCGCTTACAACTACTACAAGGTAGAACCATCCTGAGAGTGAGAACTCAGCGATAGGGGTATAGAGTGCACCTACATTACAGCCGTTAGAGAGGCGGGTTCCATACCCCATGATCAAACCACCAAAGGCATATAGAAAAAAGTCTTGCGCTCTAATAGAGAGTCCTCCTTGAAACTTCTTTTTGAAATTTCCTGCGATGAGAAGGTAAAAAAGAGCTCCGAGCATAATTGAAAAGTTTTGAATACTTGTACCATGTTCAAGCAGTGGTTGCGCAAAAAAGTCAACAGAACGCCCTGTCCACACAGCAAGCGACGTTGCCTCTACGCCAAAGAGCATCAACAGTTTTGCAAACCAGAGTCCAAAGGCAGTCGATGCACTCCACCCTTTGTCATATAAGCCAAGCAGTGAAGCAAAGAGCAGAGCGATGATAACAACACTGACGCGCATAGGCCAAGGCACCACAAATAGTTTTTCATAAAATGCGTACTTTCGAGAGGCAGCGTTGGATGGCTCTTCTGATGGATGTTTAAGAAAGTAGGCTTTTTCATAGCGTCGTGCCAGATAGATGGCAACAGCGGTTAAAACAGCTGTCAATACTAGAGCACCAAGATAACCACTTAGACCATCAAAACTAAACAGGTCTGGCAAAAAGACTCCGCCTTTCTGCTCTTCTCCACGAGGCGTTGAAAACCAAGAGCTGGTAACAAAACTACTGCCTTGGACTCGGTAGCCTAAAAAGACACCCATACTTAAAAAGAAGATACTGACAATTGCCCGTGAAAACCCACCCGGTACATCTGTCAATGAACCCGTGGCACAACATGAGGTAAAGGTCATCCCAAACCCAAACATAAACCCACCCAAAAGCAGTGCAAGGTTAAGTGGGTAGATGTTGAGCCTGTAACTACTTTCATCACCATAGATCGTCAATGCCGTAAAGATCGCCGTGACCAAAAACATAAGCAGCAGCGCAGATGCCAAAGTAGATGAGCCCGTTCGGCTAAGACGGTTTACACTTCCAGCAAAGCCCATCGATGCACGAGCTAAGGCATATCCAAAGCCAAGCCCTATAAGCAGGCGATAAAAGAGCATGTCATCTTCAAAATAGAACTTAGAAACAATGATCAACGCCGCAAGAGCTATCAGACCAAAAAGATGTTCTTTATGATTCATGGTTAAACCTTTAACTAGTGCTACTTTTTAGCACCTTTTTTTAAGAGGCGCCAAAACTGTTCTCTATTATTGTAACCAATAGCTAAAGCATAACTCTTAGATGTTTTATAACTGATAAAATGAACAATAGGTGTAAATGAACGATCGAGCTCTTTAGGATACGTATCTTTATCTTTGTTGATAAGTAGTGGAATATAGTTCTCTTGTACCAATTGGTTGACCTCTTTTTTCAAGAGTACGCGCTGCTCAAACTTACGACACCAGGGACAGGAGTTCGTAACCATAACAAGCATGATGTTTTTATGCTCTTTTTTTGCCCGTTTTAGTGCTACTTCATAGTTAGTCTCATACCCCATCGCCGCTGCAAAGTCTTGATCGTTTATAACGATCTTACTGGTTTTTACATTTTCATCTTCATACTGGCTAGAAAAACGTCCCAAAAGTGTGTCCATCGAATCTTCAAGGCTATCTTCCAGGTCTAAGTCTGGCGTCAGCTCAAATTGTGTCTTGTCCGCATAGGTTATCGCAAACACTTTTTCACTACTACCCTCACGAAGCACCTGCTCACCAATGACAAGTCTGACACTAATAACTGTTGACGTACCGACACTATGCGCACCAATAAGTACAGCAAGAGAGCGCTGATCGTAACCACTAGTGTCAATACCTAGATCATCAGTAGTCTCTTTAAGCTGATCAAAGATCTGCTGTTTGTACTTTTTAGACACCTCCTTGCCCCCTCCTTCAACGACCAAGAAGACTTTTTTAATGCCATCTAACGAGTACATCGACTCGCCATTGAGGGATGTGACTGCAACAAGTAAAAAAGTAACTAATATTTTTATATATTTCAAAGATATCTCCTAATAATAGACGTGATTGTAGCCTATTGTTTGTGTTGAATTATTGATACGTACCTTAGAAATAATATGTCAGATCAAACCAAGGCAGGAGTGGAAGCTGTTTGTAGTACCCCACTTCATTATAATCATCATCATAATTGATACCCGAGATGTTTTCATGGTTGGTCACGTTCATCAGTTCAAAAGACCATTCCAGCTTAGTGTCATTAGAAAAACTAAGCTGTTGTGCGATCTTGAGATTAAGCGAAAAATAGTCCGGCAGACGTGAGCTGTTTGGTGTCTCATAAATTGGTCGTACACGGTTAGCAGGATCAGCGGGATCAGTATACGTACCAATGACTTTGGTATAAGGGGCACCGCTATGATAGTTTAGCCGTGTAGAAAAGAGCCAGTCTTTCCAAAACCTTACACCGCCTATCATCTGAAACGTATGTGGTATCTCACCATAAAATCGTTCCAGCTCGCTGCTATTTGTGTTGAGTTGACGTTTAGATCGTATGTAGGTGTAGGCGGCATAGGCATAATAGTTCTCATACCGAAGTTTGTAATTTGTATCGAGGCCATAGGCATACCCTTTTCCGCCATTAAGGTATTGACTGCTGTTATCATCCACAACAAGGTCAAAATAGTCTTTATAAAAACCATCTATTGAAAACACCCCTCCATCGTTAGAGAACCGATCGTAATGCAAGACATAATGTGCCGCACGTTCGTATCCCAAATCTGGATTCCCTAGCTGCTCAATCGTCTTAATGCCAGTAGGAGTCTGTGTATAGATACCTGTAGCAAAAGAGATGTTGTCTCGAGGACTTAAAGCATACAGAAGTGAGAGACGAGGGTCAACGTAACCGTCATACTCTTTGTAATCACTATAGGCAAAACGCAGGCCTGGACGAAAGACAAAATCTGGTGTTATGTGGTAGATATCTTCTATAAACAGCGTCGCTGCATTTGCAACAATATCCTCTTTTATTAGAAATTTGTCAGCTGTTGTAAAGTCAAAGTCCGGGTTACTTGAGGAAGGAAGAGATGATATATTAAGATCGATTGGCGTGTTAAGATGTTGGAGTTGTACACCTGCTACAAACTTATGATTGTCGAGTACATAACTGCTTTGATGGTACAGACCACCCTCGTGTGAGACCACATCAACAAAATAGCCGTCAAAAATTTTTGCTCTCGCTAACGAATATTTATAGTAAAGCAGCGTGTTACTCTCATAATCACCGTAAAAACTCTGATGACGAAGACCAACAGTTGTAAAAGCACGATGTGACTTTATCTGCCCTGTCGCTTCGGGGTCTTTAACGGCATTGGCTTGTGTGGCGACCTCTAAAGCGTCATCTGCACTAATCAACTCCAACGAATAGATGTTATTGTCATTTGGAACATATGTACCCATAAAAGTGATGTCATAATAGTTTGGAAATTCTGTGTAGGTAGTATTGGTATCTTCATCCAAGGTTCCAGTAGCTTTTCCCACAGCACCTAAAAGCAGGTCAAAGTAACTGCGTCTAGCGCCAAAATAGAAACTGACATCATCACTTAAAGCAACATTGATACCGGCAGAAGCATCAAACAGTCCAACATGTCCAAATCCGCTAAGGTCATCTTTAGGGTAGGCAGGAGTAATATCAATAACCCCACCCATTGCATTACCATAGGTCACATCAAAACCAGCCAGATAAGCATCTATCTGATCGATTGCTTCGGGAGCAATAACTGAGTGTAGACCACCCATATGAAATAGATAGCCGATAGGAAGATGGTTTATTGTAGTTAGCGTCTCCTCTGGCTTGGAACCATAGATATACAACTCACCGCTAAGGTCTCCCAGTGCCGTAACACCACTAAGACTTTGCAAGGCTTTGAGAGGGTCACCTTGACCACCTGGGACAAACATCGCTTCCTCTTTAGTCATGCGTTTTTGTGAAGGCATAGCGGGAACATATTGGGGACTTTCAATATATTCTGGTGTATTAAACAGGTCATCATAAGACTCACGCTGAGACTCATATGCTTTTGAATTCACTTCAATGAGGTCTAATTCAACACCAAGAAGAGAAATGGACAGAGCCAGTAGTGGCAGAAACAGTTTGTTATAAATCATCGTCCTGACTTTTAAACACAAAAAGATGTTGTTGATAATTTACGATCTTCCCTTCTTTTACTTCAACACCCTCTTCTTCTAACAGCCTAACTTTAGTTTCAATACCACCCTCTCCCGAGTAGTTACCTATTTTTCCACTGCTTGGTACAACACGATGACACGGTATTTGAGGAGCATTTGGATTTTTTCCGACAGCAGTGCCGACCGCACGGATGGCTTTTGTATTGAGGTATTTTGCAATGGCACCATAGGTTGTAATGGAGCCTTTAGGGATTTTCTCTAACGCTTTATAAACTTCTTCTTGAAAAGGTGTTGGCAAAACTTGCTTCTACTGAAACTGCTCTTTTAGCTCTTTTAGCGCTCGACGAAGATTGCGCATATGTCCTGCGATCACCGATGGTTCATTCGCCGTTTTCAGATAGGTGTTAAAGTCGACCAGTACATCAGCGATACCGCCTGTTCCTAAGTTAGTAGCTGACCCTTTGATCATATGAGAGATCTGTTCTATCTTCTGACTGTCGTTTGCACTTACCGCATCTTCAAGACCCGGCATCTCATCTTCAACCTGCTGGATCAGGTCAACAATAAAGTCGTCAGCATCCTCTTTTGGCAGTCCGAACTCTTCCATGGTACGGGCATTGTCAAAGAGAGGGTAGACATATGTATCTTCTTGAGGCTCTACTTCAACCTCCAACTCTTCGACAACAGGCTCTTCTTCAATAACTTCTTCTATCGCCGGTTCAACAGCAACTTCAAATACCTCTTCGACTTCTGCTTCTGAAAGAGGTTTTACTTCAGCATTTTCTTCTGGCTCAACAACAACTTCAAGTATCTCTTCAACACTCTCTTTAAGTTCTGGCTCTTGAGCAGGTTCTTCTTCTACAATAGGCGCTGGCTCGACAACGACTTCTTCTACTGTCTCTTCTTCAACAAAAGGTTCGTCCTCTTGAATAAATGACTCTTCAACAGCTGCAGTTAGCTCTTCTTCTACTGCTATATTCTCTTCGATCTCTTCAACTACAGAAGGCTCTTCCTCTTCGATAAAGGTCTCTTCAACTTCCGGCGTTGCTTCCTCTTCGACCTCAATAGCTTCGTCTAATTTTGAAACCTCTTCTTCAACAGCAGCTCTCTCTTTTTCTTCAACAACTGGTGGCTCTTCAATGATAGGCGCAGCTTTTTCTTTTACCTTAGGTTCTTTACGC
>JBATWM010000111.1:0-8417 GCA_049672605.1 Sulfurimonadaceae bacterium | reverse complement strand
AAAATCATCAAACCGATGATGGTAGAGCATTATCATAAAGCAAGTGGTAATTATAAAAAAGAGCTCAACTCTTATGCCTTTTATGATTTTTGTGGAAACAAGACTAGGTTCTCTTTAGAAGAGTTAGGCTTGTCTAAGGAGGAGGCAGATGAATGAAGCCAGAATTGAATCTATTCATAATAATTCTAGAAGTGGTTTATAAAGATGGGGGCTTGGATCGTTTAGAACATATCATTAGACCTTAACGAGAGCGGAGAAGATCGGCAATGACAACATTTGGTAAGAAGATGAACGCAATGAACACCATCAAAACACGGGTCAGGCGTTGAATCTCCACTTATAAACAGTTACTGATGGGCATTTAAAAGAAGCCGAGACAAAAGCAAAACGAAACGGTGCTATAATCAATTCACTAAACGATGATAAGTGGTCAAAAGTGGATATTCAACGCCTGACCCGTAATTTAAGAATTAGCAAAAATATTTAAAGCCTTGTCAAATGAAAACAGATTAAATACTTACAAAGAGATTGCCAAGAAAGACAATCTTGATTACAAACATAAAGATGAGTGTTCTTTAGCTGAAATATTAGCTTATCTAAATATTGGAGCACCAACTATTTCTCATCATTTAAAAGAGTTGGTAAATGCTGATTTGATTACCACAGAAAAGAATGGAAAATTTCTCGTTGCTCGCATCAATAAAGAGACTTTATAAAAAATAAGAGCATTGATTGACTTAGAATAAAATTTAAATATACCGATTAAAAGGTGTCAAAATGAATAATTATTTAAGCATTATAAATATATTGATAGTAACTATATTTGGAGGTATTATGGCTGGATGTACCGTAAAAGAAGTAAATGAAAAATATAGATCAGACCATTATAAAAATGGAAAGTTTGTAAATAAAGAAGTGCAGTATAAACCGGAACCTTCAGAAATACCTGGAATATTTTGGGATATTATTTTTAATAAATCTAAAGAAGCCATCCCAAAAGAAAAGATACCGGTAACCAAGCTTACAAAAAAGGATTTGTTGGGACTTGATGACTACTCAGTGATAAGACTTTCTCACTCCACACTGCTTTATAAGCTTGAGGGTGAGTTTATACTAACTGACCCTATTTTTTCACAAAGAGTTGCACCATTTTCATTTTTGGCTCCGAAAAGATTCCATGAAAACCCTATAGAGATAGAAGAACTACCGCCGATAAAAGTGGTAATAATCTCACATGACCACTATGACCATTTAGATGAAAACAGCATAAAAAAACTTAATAATAAAGTAGAAAAATTTTATACAACTCTGGGAGTTGGAAAAATCTTGGAAAGTTTTGGAGTCGATAAAAATAAAATTACAGAACTTGATTGGTGGCAATCTATAGATGTAGGTAATATTAAACTTACAGCCACCCCTACACAACACTTTTCAGGTAGAAGCCTCTTCAATAATGATGAGACACTGTGGTCATCATGGGTGATAAAAGCACCAAAAGCAAATCTATACTTTGGAGCTGACAGTGGATACTTTGAAGAATTTAAAAAAATAGGAAAAGAGTATGGCCCTTTTGATATGACATTTTTGGAAGTGGGTGCTTATAATGAAAAGTGGCTTGAAGTGCACATGATGCCAGAAGAGAGTGTGCAAGCCCATATTGACTTACAAGCAAAGGTAATGTTTCCTATACACAATGGTACTTTTGATTTAGGTCTACACTCTTGGAGAGAACCGTTTGAGCGTGTTGATAGTGAAGCTGAAAAGAAAAATGTATCTATCGTTTATCCAAAAATGGGAGAAGCAATATCACTTATAAAAGAAAACAATACTTCTAAATGGTGGAACTGAAACACAATGTAGCACTAATTATGATACAACTTTATATACTACCAAACGTTGACACAGAATTATGAACAGTCCCTGTCATTTATACTGCATTTTAAACCTATTTATAACACTCCACACCACCCCATTTCACCCCACTAACAAAACATTTACCCTATTTTGAGTATAATCGCAAAAACTATAGGCAGGATATATGATCGCATACGACAGCATTAAACCATGGTTATTCAAGTTAGAACCTGAGACTGCTCACCATTTGGCGGCGTATTTACTACAATTTGCCAATGTATGCCCTACTGCCTTTAACTACTGGACGAACAAGCACTTCATCACTGACCCTGTTTTGGAGCAAGAGCTTTTCGGCCGTACCTTTTTGAACCCTGTCGGTCTTGGCGCCGGTTTTGACAAAAACGCGACGATGATCCGCGGTGTTCAGGCCTTGGGTTTTGGTTTTACCGAGATCGGTACGATCACCCCTAAGCCTCAAGAGGGCAACCCTAAGCCTCGTATGTTCCGCCACATCGAAGAGAAGACCCTTCAAAACGCTATGGGCTTTAACAACGACGGAATGCTTAGAATTCAGGCTCGTCTGAAAGAGACCTACCCGTTTTCGACACCTATCGGTGTGAACATCGGTAAGAACAAGACGACCAGTGAAGAGGACGCTATCAGCGACTATACAACGCTTATTAAAGCGCTTCACACGCTGGGTGACTACCTGGTCATCAACATCTCTTCACCGAACACACCGGGTCTTCGTGACTTGCAGAACGAAGCGTTTATCAGCCAGCTGTTCGAAGAGGCTAAAGCCTTGACTGACAAGCCTATCTTGCTTAAGATCGCACCGGACATGGAGATCGCTGACGCGGTTGACCTGACGGCTATGGCAGTCGAAAAAGGTGCCGACGGCATCATCGCTACCAACACAACCATAGATTACTCTTTAGTCAAAGAGCCTAAAGACATCGGCGGGTTAAGCGGTGCTATACTTTCTGACAAAAGTTTCGCGATCTTTGATGCGGTTGCCAAAGAGCTTTACGGCAAGACAACACTGATCTCTGTCGGAGGCATCTCGACGGCAGAAGATGCATATCGCCGCATTAAAGCGGGTGCATCACTGGTTCAAGTCTATTCGGCGCTTGTCTTTGAAGGACCGGAACTCATCAAAGAGATCAACAACGGCCTTATCGACCTGATCAAAGCCGATGGATACAGCTCTATTACCGAAGCGATCGGTTCAGCGCGTTAATGAAGTTTTTTGCACTACTATTTTTAATCTCAGGAGCCATAATGGCATCAAGCTTACCAAAATATGAGACCAAGACCCTCCAAAACGGTCTTGAAATCGTTGTCATCCCAATGCACAACAACACCCAGGTCATCTCTACGGACATCTTCTACAAAGTCGGAATCCGTAACGAAGTCATGGGCAAGACGGGCATCGCCCACATGCTTGAGCATATGAACTTTAAATCGTCAGAGAACCTCAAAGCGGGTCAGTTTGACGAAGAGGTAAAAAGTGTCGGTGGTGTCAGTAACGCATCGACCGGCTTTGACTACACCCACTACTTCATCAAATCAAGCACGGAAAACCTTACAAAGTCACTGTCACTTTTTGCTGAGCTGATGCAGAACCTGCACCTCAAAGACGAAGAGTTCCAGCCTGAGCGTGACGTTGTGACCGAAGAGCGCCGCTGGCGTACCGACAACAACCCTCTGGGTTACTTGTACTTTAGAATGTTCAACAACGCCTATATCTACCACTCATACCACTGGACGCCGATAGGGTTTATGAATGACATTCTTACGTGGACGCTCGAAGATATCCGTTCGTTCCACAAGACCTACTATCAGCCGCAAAATGCCATCTTGCTCGTTACCGGTGACATCGAGCCTAAAGAGGCGTTCGAGAAGGCAGAAAAAGAGTTTGGCCACATTAAAAACACAACTGATATTCCAGCAGTCAAGTTTGTGGAGCCGAAACAAGACGGTCCTAAACGTGTGACGCTCCACAAAGAGAGCGAAGTGGAGATGGTCGCTATCACCTTCCACATCCCTGACTTCTTAGACCCGGACCAGCCGAAACTCTCTGCGATCTCTGAGATGCTAAGTGCCGGTAAAAGCTCACGCCTCTACGAAGAGCTTGTTGACAAAAAGCAGCTGGTCAACCAGATCTACGCCTACAACATGGAGAACACCGATGCCGGTCTTTTCATCTTCCTGGCAGCTTGTAACCCGGGTGTTAAAGCTGAGACCGTCGAAAAAGAGCTGATCGCACAGATAGAGCGTATCAAAAAAGAGGACGTGACTAAAGATGAGATCGAGAAGGTCAAGATCAGCACGAAAGCGGACTTTATCTTCTCGCTGGAGAGCGCTTCTGAGGTCGCTAACCTCTTTGGGGGCTATCTTGCCCGCGGCGATCTGAAACCGCTGCTCGGTTATGAAGAAGCGATCAACAAACTCAATGCTGCCGACATTAAAGCAGCCGCAAATAAATACTTTGACTTTAGCCAGTCAACGACAGTAATTTTACGAAAAGGTGAATAGTATGGATATTGTTACAGGTGCGACAACAGCACTCATTACGCCATTCAAAAATGGACAACTCGACGAAGCTACTTATGCGAGACTGATAGAGCGGCAGATCGCAAACGGCATCGACGCCGTCTGCCCCGTTGGTACAACAGGTGAAAGTGCAACACTGACACATGAGGAGCATAAACGCTGTATTGAGATCGCGGTTGAAGTGTGTAAAGGTACAACGGCTAAAGTTCTAGCCGGTGCAGGTTCAAACGCAACGGCAGAAGCGATCGAGATCGCTAAACACGCACAGAAGAGCGGTGTTGATGCCATCTTCTCTGTAAGTCCTTACTATAACAAACCTTCTCAAGAGGGACTCTACCAGCACTATAAAGCCATTGCCGATGCCGTTGCAGAGCTTCCTTTTATGCTCTACAACGTACCGGGTCGTACCGGTGTTGACGTCAGTGCCGACACAACGATCCGTCTCTTTGACGACTGTGCCAACATCTACGGTATTAAAGAGGCGACAGGAAGTCTTGAGAGAACGGTAGAGCTGCTCTCTCGCCGTCCTGAGCTTGCTGTCTTCAGCGGTGACGATGCCATCGACTACCCTATCCTGGCGAACGGCGGCGCGGGGATCACCTCTGTGACAGCAAACCTGCTGCCAGACCTTAAAAGTGAGCTTGTGCATAAAGCACTTGCAGGCGACTTTATGGGGTCAAAAGCGATCAACGATATGCTCTACCCAATTAACAGTGCTATGTTCTGCGAGGCTAACCCTATTCCGATCAAAGCGGCAATGTATATCGCCGGTCTTATTGAGACTCTAGAGTACCGTCTGCCACTGGTACAGCCAAGTGCAGAGAACATGAAAAAGATCGAAGAAGTGATGAAAAACTACAACATTAAAGGAATGAACTAATGCAGGGAAAAACTCTATTTGTAAGCGGTGGAACACGCGGAATCGGTAAAGCTATCGTCTACGCTTTCGCAGAAAAAGGGTGTAACGTTGCCTTTACGTACGCATCAAGCGCTGACACGGCAATCGAGATGATCGCTGATATCGAAGCTAAACACGGTGTTAAAGTGCGTGCTTACAAACTCAACATCCTAGAGCCTCTTACATACAAAGATGTCTATAAACTTTTTGACGAAGACTTTGACCGTCTGGACTACTTCATCTCTAACGCTATCATCTCCGGCCGCGCTGTTGTCGGCGGTTTCGGTCCGTTTATGCGTCTTAAGCCCCGCGGTCTTGACAACATCTGGACGGCAACTGTCGACGCCTTTGTTGTCGGTGCTCAAGAGGCGGCTAAACGTATGGAGCTGACAGGCGGCGGTTCGATCATCTCTATGAGTTCAACCGGTAACCTTGTCTTTACGCCTAACTACGCCGGTCACGGTACGAACAAAGCCGCAGTAGAGACTATGGTCAAGTACGCTGCAGCAGAGCTTGGGGTCAAAGGGATTCGTGTCAATGCGGTAAGCGGCGGTCCGATCGACACCGATGCGCTTAAAGCATTCCCTAACTATGAAGAGGTAAAGATGGAGGTTGCAAAACGCTCTCCGCTTAACCGTATGGGTGAGTCAGAAGACCTTACAGGTGCTTGTCTTTTCCTATGTGGAGAAGGCGCTTCTTGGTTAACAGGACAGACGATTATCGTTGATGGCGGAACAACTTTTACATCATAAATGATGTAAGATACAACATAAAGAGAACGCTTGCACTCTTGCTGCCTGCGTTCTCTTGTCAAAATATAGACCAAAGTAAATTCTATTTATTTTGATCTGTATTTTAAAATCAACAACTATAAAAAGGATTACATCCTATGCTGAATCTTCCTAATACCCTCGCCTCGATTCGCCTTGCTGTTGCCCCAGTGATGTTCTGGATCATTATGACTCCGGAACTCTTCACTGACAACGGATATGACATCACTTGGAGCTACTACTTTGCGTCACTTCTTTTTGTCATAGCGAGCATCACCGACTACTTTGACGGTCACATCGCACGCGAACTTGACCAAAAGACAAAGTTAGGCGCTATTATTGACCCGCTTGCTGACAAGATGCTTGTTATGGCTGCCTTTTTGGGTCTAATGGTCATGGGTGACGCCTCAGTGTGGGCTATCTACATTATCATTGTTCGTGAACTGTTTATTACGGGGCTTCGCACTATCGCCGTTTCAGAGGGCATTGATGTCTCTGCCTCTTGGTCTGGCAAGGTTAAGACCGTTGCACAGATGGTTGCCATCGGTTTTTTACTAATGCACTGGCCCTTTGCCGATGCCCTGCTCTGGTTCGCTACTGCTCTGACCGTCTACTCCGGTTTAGAGTATCTTTACTATTTCAGTAAATCATTTTCCAAGGAGAGTAAATAGTGGGTTGGTTAGTCTCTTTAGCCGTTCTCTCGGCGCTTATCTTTTTTCATGAGTTAGGTCACTACGGCGCTGCACGTTTTTTCGGTGTTTACGTCGAAGTCTTCAGTGTCGGTTTTGGTAAAAAGATCGCCTCGTTTAGACTCTTCAATACCGAGTGGCGTATTGCGATGATCCCACTTGGGGGTTATGTCAAGATGAAAGGCCAAGAGGACCTCGACCCGACAGCTATCAGCAACGACACAGACTCGTACAACTCCAAACCGCCATGGCAGCGTATTGTCATCTTGCTTGCCGGTCCTGCTGCCAACTTTGTGATCGCCTTTTTTCTCTACCTCTTTATCGGTTTCGGCTCTCCTCAGGTGCTGGCACCTGTTGTCGGTGATATTGTCAAAGACTCCCCTGCTTTTGTCGGCGGTCTGGAGACAAACGACACTATTCGCAGTATCAACGGTCAAGAGATAAAGACGTGGGAAGAGATGTCAAACATCATCAAAGAGTCCAGCGGAACGCTTGATCTGACGGTAGAACGCGGCAGCTACCTCGAGCAGCTGCAGGTCACCCCTAAGATTCAAGAGGTCGAAAACATCTTCAAAGAGAAGGTACAGCGTCGTATGGTGGGCATCGGTTCTGCCGGTGTACCCATCACCCTTGACCTTGACTTCATCGAGACCATAGAGTATGCCTCTCATGAGACCTACAAAGCCTCGACACTTATCTTTAAAAGTGTCCAAAAACTGATCACCGGTGATGTTCCGGCCAAAGAGCTTGGCGGTGCTATCAGCATTGTCAAGATCACGGCCGATGCCAGTGAAAGCGGCTGGATGGCGGTCTTCTTTTTTGCCGCACTGATCTCAGTGAACTTGGGGGTTTTAAACCTCCTTCCTATCCCGGCACTTGATGGCGGTCACATCATGTTCAACCTCTATGAGATGATAACACGCCGTATACCGAGCGAAGCGATCCTGATCAAACTGACCATTTTAGGTTGGGGACTTCTTCTTGGTCTGATGACTTTAGGAATATATAACGATATCAACAGGTTAATGCAATGAATGAATTAGAATACAAACTTCACATCGACACGATCATCGAGCGTATTGAAACGGCTCGTATTAAAGTCAGCGAATACACCATCGTCAAAATAGTCGCCGTCAGTAAGTACAATGCCGCTGAAGACATTGCTAAACTCTACAACATCGGTCAGCGTGCCTTTGGTGAGAACCGTGTGCAAGACCTTGTTGCTAAACAAGAGGCACTTGAAGAGCTCCCGTTAGAGTGGCACTACATCGGGAACCTGCAACGCAACAAACTCAACGCACTCATCAAAGCGGACCCTTTTCTTTTTCAATCTTTAGACTCTATAGAGCTTGCCAATGCGCTTCAACGCCGTTTAGCAGACAAAGAGACTACTATGGACTGTCTGCTGCAGATCAACTCTGCTAATGAAGAGACAAAGGCAGGTGTTACACCGGAGAAAGCGGTGGAGACCTTTGCCAACATTCGTGAGAACTGCCCTAACATCCACCTCAAAGGGGTGATGAGCATCGGTGCCCATACGGATGACCAAGCTGTTATCAGGAAAAGTTTTGAGACGACCTATAAGATCTATGAACAGCTTGATGATGTCTCTATCTGTTCTATGGGTATGAGCGGCGATTTTGAACTGGC
>JBATWM010000110.1:0-2957 GCA_049672605.1 Sulfurimonadaceae bacterium | reverse complement strand
GAATTATCTTATTGTTGCTGCTATTCTAAAGAGCGATAACCAGAATATTATGAAAAATCAGTAATCCAATAAACAGACCAAAACTTTCACTCAAAAAGAGATTCATAGGTTAATATAGTAGCTGCTACGTTTGATGATGAAATACAGTGTAACATAATATAATATTAAATACCTCTTAATTGTAGAGAATTAGAAAAAATGTAAAATCATAGGATAGGTTATAAAAAAAAGAAGAAAACAGTGCCGCGATCGCAGATACTGTTTTGTACAGTAGGTAAATCAAGTTTTGGTATTACAAATATCATATTCATTGATACTAAGAAAAAAATCTGAAAGTAAATCATTGTGTGGATTGAAATTCTTGAAGAAGTGTATAAATGGTGCGCCCGACACGATTCGAACGTATGACCGCTGGTACCGCGAACCAGTGTTCTTTGGTCAGTTTATTAAGGTGAGACAAACTTAACAAAGATCATCCTCTCTTAGCGCCTTTCGTGAAGCTCTGTCCACAAGTGTAAAAAGTCTGTCGGTCTCGTCTTTTTGATGTGACAGCTTATGTCCGCGCACCTTGACAAATTCACACTCCAGCTGATCAGTCACTTTATAGAACTCCTGATAGAGCGCATAGTTGGCGATGCGCCTGTTCTTCTTTGACATATAGTCATTCTGTTCAAACCGAGCACGCCTTCCGTGTAGACCGATGACGTTTTGAGAGTCTGTATGGACGATCACTCTGCACCCCAACGCCGAAATATCACTTAGCGCCCACAACAGAGTCTGCAGTTCCAGTTTCGTAGAAGAGGTCTGCTCAAACCGCATGACTTTGACACTGCTCTCCAATGACTCCAAGGGCACTTCACCTTCAGCCACAGCGAGGTAAGCGCCGTAACCCACCTTTAACTGTGGGTTGACACTGCCATCGGTAAATAGTCTCAGCTCAGTCATACCATACCTATCCCTCAGAGTTCATGCTGATCATACTAGATATTTGCACCGTGGTAAAAATAGTATCCCAGTCCAAGGGTGTAGAGCGTATTGCCGTAAAGAGAGTGCTCAATGGCGGTCAGCAGGGTCGATCTGGTCTTCAGGTAGGTCTGTGCAAACAAGAGGCCCCCGAAGAAGGTGAAAACGATTGCGATCCAGTTTTCAAAGACAATGTGGACATAGGCAAAGAGCAGGGCATTGACAGTGACGAGCAGGATCAGACGGCCTTTGAACAGTTTTTCATAGCGGTGAAAGAAGAAGCTTCGAAATAGGACCTCTTGGATAAATGCCGAGAAAACAGGATAGAAGAGCATGACTGCCAGCCACTGCCACGGGTTGGCTTTTACCAGTGCCAAAAAGAGCTCCGGTTTAAAATAGAGGACAAATAGCGTTATGGCCGTACCGATAACAAGAAACCTCTTCAAGACAGTATAGAGTGCTTTGCGCTCAAAGTCGATCGCCAGGACTTTGATCTTGCTGCTGCGCAGGAGCAGATAGGCGTAGAGAGACACCACCCATAGCACCGGCATGATGGCCTCTTTTGGCAGCAGTCCCCATACGATGAGCAGTGGCGGAGAGATAAAGATAAGGAAAAATTCGGCTAACAGTAGACTTTTATTCATGGCACCTACTATAGCACAGCTCTATTGAGGTTTAGAACGCTGAGGCTACTTTTTTTAGAGGTGCCCTTAATAGATTATGATTTGCAACTAATCCTATTTTTGCAACTCTCTTTTTGTTTTTGAGTGCTAAAGTAGGAAACTTCCTTGTTTGAAACATGCGTTGATGTTTGAATCGAGGTAGTGATGAAAGAGACTGTCGCCATATATAAAAAACAACGTGTTTTTATAGAAAACTCGTTGACATCCATGATAGAGAGTATGGACTTCGATCAGTACGACATGATGAAAGAGAAATCTATCTTCACCCTGTTTCCTGCCCTCAAAGCTACCTACAAGATCAACGAAAACTACAAACAATCGACACCGTTATATACGGAGGAGGGCGCTGACAGCAGTAGTCTGGGCGTCGATAAATCGCACCTGCTTGGACGTGTCCAATTCAGAGAAGACAACATCTATATCTCCAATACCTATGTCAATTCAAGAAGTGGAACACTTTATATTACATTAGTAGCGCATCGAGACAGAGAGTACATCGTCTATGATTTTGAGCTTTATGAGCTCCTCAAAGAGCTCTCCCTTATTGAAGGGCATGAACTCTTCAGTAAGTTTACGCGATACGCTTATGGCGTTTTTGGAATGTTGCTGGCAGCATTTTCGGTGGCATTGATTATTTATGCGATCTATATTGTGTGGGCACTGGCAGCTCAACATGACAAAGAGCTGCTCTCTGGGCTTTTCCGTTCCATCATCGCGCTGACACTGGGTTTGGCCATCTTCGATCTGGCAAAGACGATATTGGAACATGAGGTCTTTTACAAAAGTCTCAGCCGCAATAACAATCTGGAAAACCGCCTGCTGGCCCGCTTTTTGACCTCCATTATCATCGCCCTCTCTATCGAAGCTTTGATGGTCGTTTTTAAGATCGCGTTGAGTGATTATTCACAGATGATCCACGCTTTTTATCTCATAGCCGGCGTAGGCATCATGATCGTTTCTTTAAGTCTGTTTATCTTTATTATGCGCTATCAGGGGCAGAAGAGTTAAAAGTGAGGTGTGTTTTTAGAGGAAAAAAAGGGAAAGGAATTAAGCCTTTCCCTTTTTTTATCTATAAACACATCACTTCTTGCAACATCTCGGTTAATGAGATGATGTAACCCTGCAAAATCTACTCTTGGTCGTCTTGGCATGTTTGCTCTTTTAGTATTGAAAAAAGTGTATTTTTATCACCTCGTATCTATACAACTTCCACCAAAAAACAGATTATACTTTTAATGAGATGTTCGTTAGAAGTAATATATCGGTTTGTCACCAAAGCAGCAAAGACTAGCTTGTGGGTCAGTTAGATAA
>JBATWM010000109.1:0-4395 GCA_049672605.1 Sulfurimonadaceae bacterium | reverse complement strand
GCAATGATCCATGCCAAAAACAAGACGGCCCTGCTTGAGCTTAAAAAGGACCTTGACTTGGTGCACAACGGCGCCGAGATCCTTGAAGAGAAACGCAACATCCTGCTCAAAGAGATCATCGCACTTCTAGATGAAGTCGAAGAGGAGCGTCCAAAGCTAAACGAAGCCGTGCGCCAAAGTTACCGTATGTTGATAAAAGCATTTATGGAGAGCGGAAAGAGCCAGCTCAAAAGAGAGGCTGCACTGCCGGTTTTCAACGGAAAACTGCACGTCTATGAGAAGAGTTTTATCGGTATCCTCACACCCAAGATCACCTACGAACTGGAGCAGGTACGTTTTCCCTTGGACATTAGCTCCGAGACACTTTTTCTGGAAGTGGCAAGAAAATCGTTTATCGACACAACGGAGCAGATCCTAGGTTTAGCCGAAATAGAGTTCAAAGCGTGGCGGCTTGCAGAAGAGCTCAAAAAGACGGTTGTCAGAGTCAATGCCCTGCAAAAATATTATGTGCCGGAGTACGAGAAAGCCATCAAAGAGACAACGGCGTCGCTAGAAGAGGTGGAGCGGGAGTTTTTACTCGTTGTTAAGAAGGCTAAACAGCAGTAACGTTTAAAATGAGCAATCAAAAAGCCGCTCGCGGGTTTTTGATTGGTCTCCTTTGGTTTGTTAGCTATTGACTAGTAAGTTTTGTCATAAATTCAACTAAAGCTTCACCAGGATCATCTATCTCTGATGAGATCATAGAAATTCCCCATTGTTTTAATATATCTTCTTGAATAGGGTTTGGTCTAGCGGAAAAAACATATGACATTGGTTGTATGCTACCTTGAGCATTTTCTTTCCATAATTGGGAAAGCTTGAAGAATAATAATCGAATATTTATATCTGACAAACTGTAGCCAATGAATAGGACAGTCTTTCCGAGTATATCTGATCTAAGTTTTATATCAAGAGGCGTCTCAAATTCCAAACGTTTGAAATAACTTGTTTCGTCTAAAACTATTGAATTATCGTCATCAAAATCGCCATGAAACTTTACAATTTGAGTTGTTTCATTGTCTGATTTTTTCAGGTCACCAACATTAATTATTTTGTGATAATGTTTTCCATATTTATCAAAAGCATTTTCTATCCATCTATCGTAATTTGTTGTATAAATCAATGGAAAGTTAGCATTAACAATAATTTTATGAATGTTAGAGTCTTCAATTTTAATAGAATCTGGGTGCCAACTTCTATCCATCCAACTTCTAAGTTTTCCTATGTTCCCTTGTTTTATTCTATAGTATTCTGCTAAAGCCAAATGATCACCAAAAGTTGAATAAATTTCAGGATCATAGTTCAATTCATAGGCTATTTGGTTGATCAAATCATTCCATGATGGCAGGCCTAAACCCATTGAGACGCCAGCACCGACAAATAGAATCACATTGTTCTGCTTGTATGCTTCGAATAATTGTTCCATATTTACTCTCCTGTCTTCAAATACTCATTAAATTTCTCAAATGCTATTTGTCTCATTGAAATATCATTCTTTCTATCACCTAATTCAGCAAAGGTCATTTCTTCACCATCGGGTATAAATACACAGTCCCATTGAAAGTCTCTCTCCCCTCTTGGCTCTGGTGAGATTTTGCCTGCAATTTCACCTTCAAAAAAATGTATTTTTTTACCATCACAATATCCTATAGTCGTTTTGGCAATTGCTTTTGTAGTTTCTAAAGTTCCAAGTAATTTTGAAAATTTTTCAGCTTTTAACTTATCCCAAAAAATTTGGGTCAGTCCTCCAGGAAAACTATTTAGACTTTCAAGATAAAGTCCCGTGTGCTCAACAAATACAGGTCTACCAACTTTTTTGAAAGCTTTTAGCAATTTATCTTTAACAAGTTTTTCAACATCATCAGTCTGAATTTCCTCTATTTTTAATTTTGCAGCTACTATTTCCGCTGCATCTATCATTGATTTAACTTCTTTAAGCTTGTAGGGGTTATTAGTAACAAATCTAATTTGCATTAAAATCCTTTGATAAATGAATATTTTTTTTGAATGGCAAACATACTTTCTAGTATATCCTTTCTTCCTGTTTCATCATAAAAGGACATATAGTCATCATTTATAGTCTTGTTATGAATTGCAGGGTTGTCTGAACATATTACAAATGGAACCTCATTTTTTAGGAATTCGACTACAGGATGGTCATCATTGTCTTTAACTGCACCTGTTAAGCGGTTACTGATGGGGCACACTTCAATGCATACATCTTTTTCTTTTATATACGCCATTAGTTCTTGGTCCATTTCTGCTGCTGTGCCATGACCGATTCTGTCAGCTTCAAAGGAATCTATAGCTTTTCTCGTTCCCAAGTTGTACTTGGGAATGCATACATAAATTTCTAACTCTTTACAATCTTAAGTATACCTTGCAAATCCTCATAATCCCTAGCACTGCTGTATTGCCAATATTTTCTCATCCCCAACGTTCTCGTTGGGGATGCAGACAGATATTTGATAAATATTAATAGTTTTTTTCTTCGTTAAAGTTTGAGTATGCATCGTTAAGCTTTGGAGCTTAGGGGCAAAAAAAGTGGCTATTCATCACCTGACTCGGACCTCTCTTATGAGCTGATCTATGAAGAGAGGTAGTTGCAGGACTGTTCTGTCTTTGAGAAGTATGAGCGTGTGCACCCGCTCAATGTAGATTATAACCAGCATTCAAACTATTAAGAGGTGCCCTTAACTGTTGTAAACCCTGCAGCTGCCCAATCTTGTAGACCGCCTCTATACCAAAAGATTTTATTTTTTGGATAGCCCATTTTTACTAAAGACTTGACTGCCCAAACTGACTGTACACACCAGTTCGCATTACAAAAAAGAATCACCTCTTTCGCCAGTGAAAAATCTAATTTTCCATTTTTATCTATTTCTATATTTAACAATTTTAATGTTCTAGTATATTCTTTAGAAAGGTTCTCATCCTTTTTCATATGAGCATAAGGGATGTTTATTGAGTTTGGAATTGTCATCTCTTCATACCATTGAGGATCTCTTGCATCAATCAGTGCATATTTGTCTGGTTCAAATTCGAGAATTGCTAAAAACTTCAGTACTTCCAGCTCACCGACAGTTTCAATTTCTTTATCGATCTTCATAGGTTGTGTTGTACCTAAAGCAGTCACAATACTCCTCTTGCACTCTCTCGGAATAGCTCTAGCTGCCAAGTTTCCGCCAAATATATTATAAGGTGTGATACCTACTTTTAGACATTCTGGATGCCTGAGTCTTTTGATAGACATCTCTTTATCTTTATAAGTCACCTCTACTCCGGAAAACTGTATAGAAGTTACATCATCAGCTAAAAGAATTGACGATAACACACTTAATATAAGTAGTATTTTCACTATATATTCCTTTTTACACATAACGTTTGTTGTGAGGAAAGAGAGGGGTCAGGTGATAACTATAACTCTCATCTTCTTAATGATCTTATTGATATAGGGTTGAGTATATCCTAAATACGTTGCAATAGCATGTTGAGAGTAACCATCGTTATATGATTCGAGTATTTTTTGGTCTCTCTTTTTATTGTTGGTCACATCTTTAAAATACTTTTTGAGATTTTTAGAATCTAGCTTTTTATCTTTTATAGAGGTGACTACTAAGTTAGAAGCTTTATTGATCTCTTCTAGCACCCGTTCATCTACAGTAGATCCTAAGAACTCTAATCTCTCCTTCATATTAGAAAACTCTTCAAATACAAATGAGTCTTTGAGGCAAGGGATGACTTCTACTTTATTACTGAAAGCCAGATAAGAGCTATAAGGGTATTGACCTAGTCTTTCTATCATCTTTGCTTTAATAGGGTTGTTCTCTATATAACCTATAAGAGCATACAAATAGGATTCGTCTGTCACATACCAAGACTTGAACCGTCCTTGCCAAAGATGACCGGAACGTTTATACTTTTTATTGAAATAGATAGCGTAAGAGGCGTTGACATGCTTCATAAATCTAGAAAGGTTTTCATCTTTTGTCTCTATGAGCAGATGGTAGTGGTTACTCATAAGTACATATCCATGTAGCTGTACATTATAGAGCTGACACGCCGTACACAACACATTTAAAAACATCTCAAAATCTTCATTATCTTTATAGACAACACGCTGCTCTACTCCACGATTGACAACATGGTAATACCCAACCATATCGATCCTTGGTCGTCTTGGCAACTTCTCCCCTTTGTACTACTTGGCTTTTATAACATAGTTATAGTTATCACCTCGTATCTATACAACTTCCACCAAAAAACAGATTATACTTTTAATGAGATGTTCGTTAGAAGTAATATATCGGTTTGTCACCAAAGCAGCAAAGACTAGCTTGTGGGTCAGTTAGATAA
>JBATWM010000108.1:0-6224 GCA_049672605.1 Sulfurimonadaceae bacterium | reverse complement strand
TGGCAGACGAGGTTGCAAAACTACGAGGCTGTCCGATTACAACCGTTATTCTTGACACAGCAGAAGCATGTACCCTCTCCCTATTACCACACCTTGAAGATATTCTCCTTCAAGGCGAGTTGACACCCGAACATGTGATTCGAATTAAACCTTTCCCGGCAATCATATCTGGAGACATTAATGACTCTCTTCAGCAATTTATTACTCTATACAAGAAATATTTTGAAGACAATGCGACAAGTGAGCACATCTGTCTCGATCTTGCTCCGCGATATGCTATCATTAAAGACTTTGGAGCTGTCGTCTTTGGCAAAGATGAGAAAGAGGCCAAAGTCATTTCGGACATTGTAAACCACACCATTAAAGCGATGTTGATCGGTGAGCAGCTAGGCGGTTGGAAAAGCCTAAAGCAATCCGATATTTTTGCTATGGAGTATTGGGAACTGGAACAGGCTAAACTCAAAAAATAAACATTAAAGGATTACTATGAAAATCACAAAGAAAGTTACGTTTATCGCCAAAGAGGGACATCAAAAACAGCTCTCTACTCTTTTAAATAGTATGATCGATGCTTCACGCAATGAACACGGTTGTCTGTTATACGACATCTTCCAATACGAACAAGATCCAAATAAGTTTATCGTTCTTGAGTCTTGGGCTAATGAAGAGGCGCTTGAAGGGCATAAGAACTCTAAGCACTACCTGCACTATAAAGCACATTATGAAGTGCATACTGCTGACAAGTCTAGTGACAATCTCAATATCTTAGGTGATCTTTTTTAGAATTAGATCGTAATATTTTCTATCAGTGTCACTTCATCAGGAGTGACGATCACACCATCAATGCAGTGATCAATATCTAAGTGATGTTTTTTCTGATAACTTGCGACCGTCTGTAAAAAACGGTGCATCTTCGTCGGGGTTATATTTTGAACAGCACTCTCATAGTCATTGGCACTTTTAACTTCAATAAAGTGCAAGACCTCATCTTTCATCGCAATAACATCGATCTCACCGAACTTGCTATAGACATTACGGTCAACAATATCAAAACCTTGAGACCTCAGGTATTGGCAGGCTTTCTCTTCGGCTAAGGTTCCTTTGGCGCGACTCACGTCGGCCTCCCATTCAATCTTACTTTATCCGCTAAAAGCGTGCATTCAGCACCCTTCTTGTTGGCATATCCTTTTGCACGACTCATCGTCTATACAGGTATGACTTCGACTTTGATCGTCTTAAACGCAGCCGTTAAAATAACCTCATCTCTGGCATCACCGAAAAGGGCATTGATTTTAGATTTAGCGTGGTGGAAGGTAGAAAAGAGTGTTTTTGGCTGTACTTTATCGGTAATTTTAATCGTAAGTGGTGTTGTTTCACCATAGGCACTTCTTAGGATCACTTTCTCTGTTGTAAAGTCTGCCGCATCTTCTTCACATACCAATAAAACATCTTCATCATAACGTTTCATCAGGTTCTCACTGCGTGATGTTTGTGCTGCATTGTTATAGTGCGCTAGTGTTCTTCCTGTACTTAGGTGATAACCTGTAAGTCTTTTCTCCAGAATCTCTTTTATCATGCCACGAAGTTTGTACTGGTTGTATTTAAAACGCCCTAGCCCATCATCAGTACGGAAATCTAATTGATGTAGGATAGGTGTATCTTCGGTGTGAACTGGCCACTGAAGACCACGTTTACGGTGTTTTTCAAGTCTATGGTAATCAGCCCCAGAGAAACGTCTATATGCCACTTTTTGTACCTCTTCCCAAACATCTTTGGAAGTTTCGTAGTTGTAATCTCCACCCATTTTATTGTCAAGCATTTGCAGTACTTCCCAGTCATCTGGCAGGTCTGATTTAACCAGAGGTTGTGAAAGGTGAAGTCTTCTCATCGCATTTACATAAACACCTGTCTTCTCATATGCTGATTTTACACCCACTACAATGTCAGCACGATTTGCGATATCCGTCATAAACAGTTCTTGAACAAAGATCATATCTAGCTTCTCAAAGGCGCGGTCTATTTTATTAAGGTTTGGATGGATATGTGTCAGGTCTTCACCAATATTCAGCACCACCTTGACTCTGTCTTCAAGCATTTCATCAACCAACTGAGGTGTCATAAGACCAACCTCTTTCGGCTCTTGATAGTCTGGATCGTAGTAAGGCAGCATTCCCATATCACACGTTCCTTGAACATTGTTTTGACCACGTAAAGGCATCAATCCGGCACCTTCTTTTCCAACATTACCCGTCATAAGTGCCAAGTGGACCATCGCCATAACCGCGTAACTACCATCGATATGTTCCGTAATTCCAAGTCCCCAAAAGATCATCGACTTTTTGAGTGCATACTCACGTGCCACTTTTCGAATCATTTTAGAAAGGTACTCATATCCTTCGATTTCATTATAATAGTCAGGATTGGCATACGGGTCATTCATGATCTTATCTTTAAAATCATCAAAACCTTTGGTTCTGCTCTCCAAAAAGCTCTCATCATAAAGTTCTTCGTCAATAATGACGTAGGCAAGCATGTTGAGTGTTAAGAGGTTCGCTTCATGCGGCATAATCGCCTTATATTTTGAGAAGCGGTGAAGTTTGATCTCACGTACATCAAACACCGCTAAGTTATCATGTTCACGAGCGACGTCAATGATACGGTTTGAGATAATTGGGTGCGCTTCAGTTGTGTTCGAACCGATTACAATCATGAACTCACAGTTATAGATGTCGTTGTAAGGGTTAGTAGCAGCACCCTCACCAATAGTGACACGCATCCCTGAAAGCGATGGGGAGTGACAAACACGAGCGCAGTTATCTACGTGAGGAGAGTTTAGCGTATGGCGAGTGAACTTTTGGAATAGGTATGATGACTCACATGATGTTCTCGCCCCACCGATAGAACAGATTGATTTGCGACCATAGTTCTTTTGCGTCTCTTTGATCTTCATCGCACAAGCTGTTGTCGCACTTTCTAAATCTGTTTCATACCACGTCTCATCTAAATCAACTAAAGATGAAGCTACGGCTTCTTTAATAGCCGGGTTTTTTTCTAACCATGATTTTCTAATTCTAGGAATACGCAATCTATCATCTGCATCTACAAAATCAAAACCATACTTGCCTTTAATACAGAGTTTACCTTGTGATACAACCCCGTCAGGATGTGCAAAGATCTTGACAATTTTATTGTCTTCAACATTAGCTGCAATATCACACCCGACCCCACAATATGTACATACACTGTCTATTGTTTCCATTTTTCTGCCTAATTAAAAAATTAAAATAGTTAAAAATAACATCTCTGAACATGATGATATTGTTCACTATTTTAGCTAGCCAGTGTACAGTGTAATGACTTAATAAGTTTGAAAGGAAGACGAAATCAATAAGGATTAAATAATTTATAAGTGTAAGTGAGAAGAAAAAATTACCATGTTTTTAGAGAGAAAAGAGACCCATAACACCATAAAATGTTATGAGTGAAAAGTCATTAAACGATTCTTATCATCACCGGTTTCGAAGTCACAAAATCAAGTTTCTCGCTAATAGCGATAACGTCCTGGATGTTACGCTCTACTGCCATATGTGTTGAGAGCAGAAGGTTGACAGAATCAGACTTAGACGGGCGCTGCAAAATAGTCTCTATAGAGATATCGTGTTCACCAAAAAGTTTCGTGATCTCTGCTAAAACACCCGGTTTGTCTATAACACTAAAACGCAGATAGTATTTTGAAGTAATAGCATCTTTGTCTTTTAGAGTGAGACCGTGTTCCAGTGGCTTATCAAAACCTAACATCGGTGTAGACTTACCTGAGCGTGCGATATCAATGATGTTGGCGACAACAGCACTGGCCGTTGCATCACCACCCGCACCTGGACCATAGTAAAGTGTCTCACCAACTTTGTCACCTACAACGCTGATACCGTTCATAACGCCATCGATCTTAGCCAGCATCTCATCTTTAGAGATCAAGGCTGCGTGAACTCGCAGTTCCACCTCATCACCGTCACGTTTAGCAATACCAAGCAGTTTAACCGCGTAACCGAACTCTTTAGCGAAAGCGATATCATCTTGGGTGATATTTTCGATCCCCTCGATCAAGATATCTTCAGGCTTGGCATCAATGCCATAGGCAATCGAAGCCAAGATAAGAAGTTTATGGGCCGCATCAAAACCGCCTACATCAAAGGTCGGGTCTGCCTCAGCGTAACCTAGCTCTTGAGACTCTTTTAAGATCTCATCATAGGCGACACCTTCATCGGTCATCTTCGTCATCATATAGTTACAGGTACCATTCAAGATACCCATCATCGACTCGATGTGGTTGGCAGAGAGACCATCACGGAGTGCGTTGATGATAGGAATACCGCCCGCCACACTCGCCTCATACTCAAACGGCAGGTCTTTAGCGATATCTTGAAGTTCATAACGGTGATACGCCAAAAGTGCTTTGTTCGCTGTAACAACTGCTTTACCGTTTCGCAGGGCTGCTTTAACCACTTCGAAGGCCTCTTCAACCCCGCCCATAAGTTCGACAACGACATCGATCTCAGGGTCATTGACAATGTCATAAGGGTTATCAGACAGTTTGATATCCAAGCCCCGATCTTTAGAGAGGTTTTTAACAACACCCGAGGTCACCACCACTTCGCATCCTGCACGAGCAGTGATCATCTCTTTATTGTCGTTCAAGATCTTGACAACAGAAGTTCCTACCGTTCCAACACCGATTACACCGACTTTAAGCATCTGTTACCTTCTCGTCTTCAAACTGTTTTAAAAACTCTTTGATGTTACGCGCTGCCTGACGGATACGGTTGTCATTTTCAATCAAAGCGATCCGTACATAGTTCTCACCATATTCACCAAAACCGATACCCGGTGCGACAGCAACCTGTGCTTCGACAAGCAGGCGTTTTGAGAACTCTAACGAACCTAGATGCTCGACACAAGCAGGGATCTTTGCCCAGACAAACATACTTGCCTGGTTTCGTCTGATCTTCCAGCCCGCTCTGTCAAAGGCCTCGATCAAGATATTTTGGCGATGGTCATATTTATCAGTAATATCACGAACACACTGCTGATCGCCATTAAGGGCTACCGTTGCTGCGACTTGGATAGGTGTAAACATTCCATAGTCTAGCCATGACTTGATCTTTTGGAGTGCGCCAATGAGCTTTTTGTTACCCACAAAGAAACCGACACGCCAGCCGGCCATGTTATAACTTTTAGAGAGGGTAAATGACTCTACCGCTACATCTTTAGCCCCTTCGACCTGCATGATCGACGGCGTTACATAACCATCAAATGTGATGTCACCATACGCGATGTCAGAGATGATGTAGAAACGCTCTCTTTTTGCCATCGCTACCAGACGCTCATAAAACTCTAACGTCACAGTTGCCGTTGTCGGGTTATGGGGGAAATTCACCAAGACATACTTTGGTCGTGGCGAGCTCTCTTTAAAGACACGAGCAAGATCTTCTAAAAACTTATCTTCATCGACTTTATAATCTTCGTCAAACTCTAAGCCGAACTTTACAACGTTTCCGCCGGCTAAGATAAATGCATAACTGTGGATTGGGTAGGTAGGGTCAGGTACAACAGCCACATCACCCGGGTTTGTGATCGCGTAGCAGAGGTGTGCATATCCCTCTTTACTTCCCATTGTAGCGACACACTCTGTCATAGGGTCAAGATCACAGTCATAACGTCTCTTGTACCAGTCAGAGATCGCCATCAATAGTTTAGGAATACCTTTTGATGTTGAGTAGCCGTGTGTCTTTGTCTTTTGTGCAGACTCAACAAGCTTTTCACGAATATGCTCAGGGGTATCACCGTCCGGGTTACCCATTGAAAAATCAATCACATCTGCACCGGCACGGCGTTCTGCCATCTTAAGGTCATTTACTTCAGCAAAAACGTACTTTGGCAGTCTCTTAATGCGGTCAAACTCTATCTCATCGAACATATTTTCTCCTATCTTTTACCAGAGGCACTAAACTCTAGTCCATATCTTATATTGGTTATTGTATAAAGGTCACTGACACTGATGTAGCGTGTCTCTTCCGGCAATTTTAAATTAAAATTCTTTGTCTCTTCATCTTGTTTTATCACTTTTAGCAGGCGCAGTGAGCTGTCATAAAGAGCAATATACGGGTACCAAAAGTTTGCTCTGTGACTTTTAATATCTATTGACTTTATGTGGGCGACATCAAGCC
>JBATWM010000107.1:0-5999 GCA_049672605.1 Sulfurimonadaceae bacterium | reverse complement strand
CCGCCGGCTAAAATAATACCTTTCATCTAGTTGTCCTTTGATTTTTGATAAAAATAGTTGGTTGCTTCGACAAACCCGTCAACCGAGCCGCAGTCAAAACGTCTGCCTGTAAATTTATAGGCAAGTACCTTGCCCTGTTTGGCTTGTGCCAAAAGAGCATCGGTGATCTGGACCTCGCCCCCCTTACCCGGTTTGGTCTCTCTGATAATGTCAAAGATGTCTGGGGTTAGGATATAGCGGCCGATGATGGCAAGGTTGGACGGTGCGTCTTTTGGGTCTGGCTTTTCAACCATATCAGTGATCTGAAAAACATTCTCTTCGATCTCATTGCCGGCGATCACACCGTACTTAGAGGTCTCCTCTTTTGGTACCTCTTCGATGGCTACGATAGAGCAGTCATACTTTTTGTAAAGCTCTATCATCTGCTCTAGTACACTTGTGTCGTCATTGTCACAAAGATCATCTGCCAAGATAACAGCAAAAGGCTCGTTACCGATCAGTGTCTCGCCGGTCAAAATGGCATGACCCAGACCTTTCATCTCGACTTGGCGGGTATAAGAGAAGGTGCATTGCTCAATGAGAGCACGGATCTCAGTCAGGTAGTGCTCTTTTGAAGTCCCCTTGATCTGGTGCTCAAGTTCATAAGAGATATCAAAATGGTCCTCGATGGCACGCTTACCGCGACCGGTGACGATTGCCATGGTCTTGATGCCGGCCTCAACCGCCTCTTCGACACCGTACTGGATCAGCGGTTTTGTGAGGACAGGCAACATCTCTTTCGGTGTTGCTTTGGTGGCTGGAAGAAAGCGGGTACCGTAACCGGCAGCGGGGAACAGACATTTTCTAATGGGTGAGTTGCTCAAAAAGTATCCTACTATAATAGATTGTATTTTAGTATGTGATTTTACAATAATAAGGCTTTAGAGCCTGTTAGGATTAAATAGGGAGATTTTAATCAATGCGGTAGTGGATAAAAGAAGCGAATTTAGGTTTGCCTTTTTTAGTGAATCCATAGTATTTAAATGTCACTAATGATCCAATTACCGGAGGATTTAGCCGTTGATGCTCAGAATAGCCATTGCCAAGTTTAAAACGTATTCCGTTCCCTAACTCTAATGTTAGACTCTTCATACGATCACTTCCGGATGGGATGGTAACAGCAATGACTTTTCCCTCCATATCATGTGCTATTTTGACTTTCAATATAGTCGAAGTACGTCCGGAAATATAGCTTAACTGAGGGTTCTTGACCATGACACCCTCGCCACCACTTGAGATCACTTCATCTAAATACTGATCAAGATCTTGTGTGTTCTGACAGGTGTATTGGGGAATGATCTGTACATAAGGATTTGGATGGTCTTTGAACCACTGTTTGACTTTGTCTATACGTGCAAAAAAGTCACCTTTAGCATGAGGAACTTCAAAAATATTGTAGCTGATACCTTCCCATGTACCGTTATGTTTTAAAACTTTAGACTGTACAGCTTCAAAGTCCTGGTGTCTGCTCCACAACTCACCATCGAGGGCAAAGGACGGAAAGTTCTTAGTAAAACCTTTCGGCGTAAAAAGCTTCTTGCTGTTTTTACTGTACATCGCTTTACCATCCCAATACCCGCGAATACCATCCAGCTTTTCACTCATCACCCATCCAGAGATGTTTTGGTCTGTATAGATCTTGGCATGCTGTAAAGATGAATTTGGAGAGGCATATAGGGTGAATAAAATAGATAAAAGTGATATAAACGGCTTCAAAATAGTCCTTTTCTTCGATGAAAAGATTATAGCTATATATATTTTAAAATGTTTAAATTAGTTTTATTTAGAAAGAAGGGTTGCTTGAGAAAGGGACTTTTGTAATCAATTTTTTATTTTATCAAGGATATGCTATGTTAAGAAAATTGTACTAAATGTACAGTTTTTAATGGATAAAGTAACACATATTATGTACATGATATGCCACGTTAGAAAAAATGTACTAGATGTACGTTTTTTAGTGGATAAAGTAATATAAGATAGGTTTACATTGGGAAACGATGACTAAAAGGAAAAAGTGGTTGTAAAAGTGGCTCCGGATACTGGATTCGAACCAGTGACCAAGTGATTAACAGTCACCTACTCTACCGCTGAGCTAATCCGGAATGTTTGACAGGGCGAAATTATAGTGAATGAAGCCTTTAATGTCAAGGAAATTACTTTACTTTTGGCGTTTTCTTTGCTGATTTTCACTCGGAATATAAAACTCCAGTTTTGCACGCTCGATTTTAAGTACTTTTTTCTCCTCGATCAACTCCATAAGAGTGCTTTTACTCTCTTTATCAAACAAGATCTCAATGTCCTCAGGTGTTAGAGGGCGTTTGTCCAGTGTGTTGATGATCTCCTCTTTTGTATAGCGAGACTGTGAAAACTCTGCGTGGACTCGTGATGCAATATTGATAGGCAGAGAAGCGTCAAATTGCGTTGCGATGGTGTGCAGTTCACCGTAGGATATACCCTCAACAGGGTAGGCGGGTGGTCTATCTATAGTGCCGATGTCGATACGCAGGGCATCTGTCTTTTTGAGTACCTTGTTGAGAGCGGCTACCTCTTCTTTGGTGTCATTCAGTCCACGTACAAAAAGGATCTCGACAAAAAGTTTTCCTCTGTATACTTTTGAGAACGCTATGACAGCATCAACAACTTCGTCAATATTTAGATCAGGATGAGGACGATCGATCTTTTTAAAGATGTCGGGTGTGACGGCATCCAGCGAGAGCTTGACCTGGTCGAGTTTTAAAAGGGTGTTAAACACATCTTTATCGACCAAGGTCGCACTGTTCGTCAAGATCAGTGTCTCTTTCTCTTCTTTGATCTTGTCGATCTCATCAATGAGTTGATCTAAGTGAGGGTAGAGCGTTGGTTCGCCGTTGGCAGTCAGGGTGATCTCGTCGATGTTCTGATGCTCTTTAAGCGCACTTTTTAGTTCAGTAATGACCGTCTCTACATCTACGACATCACTTTGTTGATCTACGGTCGCAGCAGGTGCAAGTTCACAGTAAAGGCAGTCAAAATTACACTGTTTATGCGAAGGTGAAAGATCAATACCGAGGGAGACGCCAAAACGGCGAGAGTGAATAGGGCCGAAGATGGTGTTCAAAAAAATTCCTTTTTTGAAAAAGGGATTACCTTCGAGAAGGTAAATCGGGAATCGGGAATCGGGAATGGGAGGGGAATATTAAAATTAGGATAGAGTGCTCTAGTTATACTCCGTTTTCCGTTTTCCGTTTCCCCTTTTCCGATATTCATATTTTGTCTTGTTAGACTTTACTAACGCGCTGACACTCTTTTACAAAGTGTATAGCATTTTCAACAGGCACATCTGGGAGTATTCCGTGACCCAGGTTGAAGATGTGTCTTGAACTACCCATGATTGACTGAATGTTCTCTACGGCTTCCGTTGTCATCTCTTTAGAGTAGAGTCTGGTAGGTTCCATATTTCCTTGCAGTACATACTTCTCACCCAACTTCTCTTTAGCAAGTTCCATAGGTGTGCTCCAGTCGACGCCAAAGACATCAAAGTTGCCATAGACCTTATCTAAAAATGCAGGAATACCTTTAGGGAACATGATGACGGGAATATGCGGGTATTTCTCTTTTAGGTACTCAGCGATCTCAACCATGTACTTCCAAGAAAACTCATCATATTTTGAAGGCTCGATCGCCGCTGCCCATGAGTCAAAGATCTGAACAACATCGATGCCGCTTTGGATCTGTTTCTCCATGTAAAGCTTTACAACTTCAGTCACTTTTTTCAGAATGTTGTGTAACAGCTCAGGGTTTGAATACATCAGTTTTTTACAAACGTTATATGTTTTTGTTCCTTGACCTTCTATCATATAAGTAGCAAGTGTCCAAGGAGCACCGGTAAAACCTATAAGTGCTATGTCGTCACCTCTCTCGTCGAGTTGCTCTCTTAAAAGCGCAATGGTGTCATAAACATACGTAAGTTTGCTTGCCGCTTCTTCGCCGCCTATAAGTCTGTCCAGATCCTCTTGAGATGTAAGAGGGTCATTGAACTTTGGACCTTCGCCTTTGATAAACTCCAAGTCCATACCCATCTCATCTGGGATAACCAGGATGTCACTAAACAAGATAGCGGCATCAACGCCAACGATGTCAAGTGGTTGGATCGTTACTTCAGCAGCTTTTTTAGGGTCATGACAAAGGTTAAGGAAATTTCCAGCCTCGGCACGGACTTTCATATATTCAGGAAGATAACGACCAGCTTGTCTCATCATCCAGACTGGGGTATACGGTGTCTCTTTGCCAAAACAGGCATCTACAAAAATTTTACTCATGGTTATCCTTTTTAAAACATTGCTTCTTGCAAGTTTTTTTACTTAAGTGGGCTCGTAACTTACCCGTTTTACTTCGTTCGAAATTAATGTTTGCCAACTTTTCCTAAAAAGAAAAGACCAACTGCAACAGCGGTAATCGAAAAGGCAAAGTACAACATGTCTAATGCCCCGTTATACTCGGTGTGTCCGACTTTTTGAAAAAATCCAACGACAAGTACCATGACGATGACTTTAGAGATCTTATCTTTGAGCTGGTCCAGAGAATGAATGGCCAAGATCTTGCTCTCTTCGCCTTCTCTATCTTTGGCCGCGTCTATTTCGGAGATGAAAAGTTCATAAAGCCCAAAAGCGAAGATCAGCATAACAACACCGATAAGGTAAAGGTCAACAGCGCCAATGATCCCGCCGACAACATCTTCATGAAAATGTTCAGGGTGCCCATGATTAATATAGGTGTCTAATACAAATGATGCCGTTGTAAAGATGTCAGCACTGGCAACAATAAAAAGTATGATCGCGCCTATGAGGCCAAAAATAACGGCAAGGAGAACAATGAATCTTGAACCCCATAATCCGTTTTCAAATATTTTTTCAAACATTATTTGGCCTCTTGCATAGTAACCCATTTTTGGGCGATTCTGACGGCATTGGTGGCAGCACCTACACGTAAGTTGTCTGCTACAACAAACATATGCAGCATGTTGTCACGGTAGAGATCGTTTCTAATGCGTCCGACAAAGGTCTCATTTTTGTCAATACACTCCGCTGGCATCGGGTATTCAGATGCTTCCGGGTTGTCGATGATAACGATGTTCGGTGCTTTTGAAAGCAATACGCGTGCTTCGTTCGCATCAACGGCACTGTCAAATGTGAGTGTCAATGCTTCAGAGTGACCACGAAGAACAGGAACGCGGACACAGGTTGCACTGAGTTCGATATTTTTATGCATGATCTTTTTGGTCTCATTGACCATTTTGATCTCCTCTTTAGTGTAACCGCTATCTAGAAAGACATCGATCTGAGGTATGACGTTGAGCGCGATCTGATGAGCGAACGCCTTATGCTCCGCTTCGTCCAGTTTAAAGGCAAAAAAGGCTTGCATCTGAGTTACTAGTTCTGCCATGGCCTCTTTGCCTGCACCTGACGTTGCCTGGTAAGTACTTACGTCTACACGCTTAAGGTCATACGCATTATCAAGCGGCTTTAGCGCCTGTACCATCTGGATAGTCGAACAGTTAGGGTTTGCAATAATCCCTTTTGCCTGCCACTTTGCAATGTCTTCAGGGTTGACTTCTGGAACAACAAGAGGTACCTCTTCGTCCATACGATAGTGACTGGTGTTGTCAATGACAACGGCACCGGCTTCTACTGCAAACGGGGCATATTTTGCAGAGATCGATCCACCGGCAGAGAAGAGGGCAATGTCGATCTCTTCTTCTGCAAAGATCGTCTCTGTCAGCTCTTTAATAACAAGCTCTTTGCCGTTAAACTCTACGGTATTTCCTGCACTGCGACTACTCGCCATTGGGACAAGGTTGTTAAGTGGAAAATCTATCTCTTCTAAAACACGTAAGATCTCTTCACCGACCGCGCCGCTTGCGCCAACAACAGCTACATTATAGTTTGCCATCTGTTTTTCCTTACACTTAAAAATATTTTAAT
>JBATWM010000106.1:0-1704 GCA_049672605.1 Sulfurimonadaceae bacterium | reverse complement strand
GAGAAGAGTAAAGAGCAGCAAAAAAGTTTTGAGATCTTAAGATCGGTAGAGAGGTCACTTTCGAGCTACGGCCCTCAAGCAGATATATACAGACTCAATCATGAACGCTCCAGTATGATCTCTCCCTACACATATGAAGCGCTTCTCCTCTCTAAACGATATTATCAAGAGAGTGACGGGTATTTTGATATTACTGTCGGTTCCATCACAAAGGAGCTCTACCGTTTTGGTGAAGAAACGCGTATCGCCAGTAAGCGTGAACTTAAAAATGCCAAGGTCGATTTCAAAGGTCTGCACTTTGACACTGAAAAGGCGTGGCTCGACAAAGGCACCATAATAGATCTTGGCGGCATGGGCAAAGGCTTCGGCGTAGACAAGGTCGCACTCTATCTGAAAGAGCAGAACATCACAGAAGGAAAGGTCGCTCTGAGCGGTGACATACGCTGTTTAGACATCTGCAAGATGGCGATTCAAAACCCTTTCGGTGAGGGCAATATGGCAGAGTTCATAACCAAGCAGCCTAATACTGCAATCTCTACCAGTGGTAATTACCGACGTTTTGTTGAGAGTAAGAGAGACAACCACCTCATAGACCCCAAGCAAAAAGAGTCACAACAGCTCTTTGCCTCTATCACCTTACTGTCACACGGTACAAACAGTGACATTGACGCCTACGCAACAGCAGCTTCGGTGATGCCCTTGGAAAAAGCGATCACCTTTTTAGATGGGCTGAATGTCGGTTATGTCTTGATCACTAATAGTGGTGAGCGATATATCAATGACAATATAGAGCGCTTTACAGAGAATTTGCATTTCACCAAAGAGGTGAAGTTTACCTGTGAAACACCGCCTGAATAGATATTTTTACCTATAAACTTAAAGATATGTATTGCATAGCGTTTCAAAGAGCACTTCCAAGAAGATTGATATAAGATTTTTATATATAGAAATCTTATTGTAAGAGGAGGTGTGAGATGTCCAAGTATATTATTCACCGCGACATTCCGGGTGTGGGATCGTTTAGTCCTGAAGAGTACCGTGCAGCAGCGGCAAAGTCTAATGAAGTAATAGCAGAGATGACCGCTGAACACAAAGGTATTCAGTGGGTCCATTCGTATGCTACAGAAAATGTGATGTTTTGCATCTATATCGTTGACAATGAAGAGCTCATCTATGAGCACAGTGAACGCAGCGGATTTCCTGCCAATGTAGTGCGAAAAGTTACTCATATTGTTGACCCTGTAACTGCTGAAGGTACATAAATTGCAGTGGCTTCAGACAAAAGGGTTTGATGCTGAAAAGTACAGAGATATGGTGCGTTCGCATCAAGACAAAGATGACCCGACAGGGTGGTTTGACAGCATATACAGCAGTGCTGAAGGGGATCATAACGCCGTATTCTGGGCTGACTTAGCACCAAATCCTTATCTGCTTGAGTGGTTGGAACAACACCCGCTAAAAGGTTCTAAGAAAAAGGCGATCGCTATTGGCTGTGGTGTCGGTGATGATGCCGAAGTGATGGCGGCTGCCGGTTATGAGGTTACAGCCTTTGACATTGCACCCAGTGCGATAGCACTCTGTCAAAACCGCTATAAAGATACAAACGTCAATTATCTGGTGGCTGATCTGTTTGAGTACCCTGAAGAGTGGTTCCAGACGTTTGACCTTGTGTATGAGTGCAATACAATACAAGTACTTCCCGGT
>JBATWM010000105.1:0-28430 GCA_049672605.1 Sulfurimonadaceae bacterium | reverse complement strand
CAAATGTCCATATCGGACTCTCCAGGGAAAGTTTCGGTCAATAGCAATATTGATATGATATTTCTTGGCTGGTTGCCGACTCTTCAAATCCCTGCTATAATTACTCAAAACACTTTGGGCTCCTAGATGATTGAAAAACTACTGAACGATTCAGAAAAATCCGAACTAGAAATTTACTTCGAGATACAAAAGCATTTCGAGGAAAAGTTCGGCGATGATGCGATAGTTTTTTGGCCTGGAAATGGCCCTGAAAATGACCTAAAAAAAAGACAAAATGAAGAATTAGATGTTTCATGTTCGGTAAATAGGGATTTATCTACAGAACAACTAGGGGCTCATGAAGGGACCTTTTATGAGGTCTACGAGGTCAACAATGATGAGATGCAGGTCGGTAAAGCCAAAGAGATGGCGGAACTGCTAAATATTCAGCTCACCAAGAAAAATAAAAACATTGTTGAAAACTCTGTAAAAAACCCTCTCTTAGCAGGTGTTCCGGCTGTCTCTTTCGAACGTTACTTAGCGCGTCTGATCCAAGAGAAAAAATACACGGTGATCGTTATCCGTCAAAAAGGTCTGCCGCCTAAGGTGAGCCGTTATGTGTCTCAGATCATCTCACCGGGTACCAATTTTGACTACATGACCGACAATGAGGAGAACTACATCGCCTCTTTGATGATCGATCAACATAAAGATATCTACTCAGTCGGTTACAGTGCTATCGATGTGACCACAGGCAAGACCTGGCTATACGAAGCACACGGTACATCAGAAGATCAGAGTTTTGCGCTAGATGAGATCTTTAATCTGCTTAACGTGCACAAGACCTCAGAAGTGGTTATCACCTTTTTAGAGGGGGTTGAAAACCAAAAAGAGGTGCTGCGTTACCTTGAGATAGCTGACCGTTTTCATTACAGTGTCAATAATGACCGTCACAAGATCCCGTATCAAAATGAGCTTTTTCAAAATGTTTATAATATTCAGTCACTGCTCTCACCGATAGAACATCTTGACCTTGAACGCTCACCGATGATCTCAGAGTCGTTGGCGATCTTGGTCCATTTTGTGATCGAACATGACTACCACATCATCCAAAAACTCTACCGTCCGCAGCTCATAGACAACCGACGTTATATGTACCTGGGTAATAACGCCTTAGAACAGCTTGGCGTCATCTCAAAAGATCGTAATGAGATGACACTCTTTAAACTGATCGACAAATCCTGTACAGCCATTGGAAAACGTCTTCTGAAAGAGCGTCTGCTTAATCCGCTGTTGGAAAAAGATGAGCTGATGCGTCGTTACAACCTGATTGACCGTGTCAACTCACATACCCGCACGCTTGACGAGACACTGCGAGGTATCTATGATCTTGAACGTTTAGCGCGTCGCATCAGCCTTGGCCGTCTTCACCCTTTTGAGATGAACTATGTGTATGAGTCATTGACGGGTGTGCAGGAGTTGATGAACTACATCAAAAAGCACAAGATACAGAAGACCCCTTTTTCCGATCAGGAGATCAACGAGTTTATTCGCGATATTCAACAGAGTGTTGATCTTGAGACCTCACGACGTTTTACGATGGCGACGATCGATGAGAACTTTTTAATGCGGGGCGTAGATGCTGGCATTGATACCTTGGTTGATGAAAATGGGCGTATGTTGCAGACCTTCAAGATCATTATGGGCCGTATCGAAGAGCTGATCTCAACTGTGACAACGTCTAATGGCGGCAGTTATGTGAGTCTGGGTCTTCTTGAAAAAGAGGGTTATTACATCTCACTGAGTAAAAACCGCTGGTCGATGATAGAGAAGATATTCAAAGATGCATGTATAGACATTGAAGGGGTATCAATAGATTTCACTGCCTTCAGTGTTAAAAAACTGACCAACAATGTCAAGATCACCTCCGAGCTGACGGATCAGCTCTCTGACAAGATCATGCGAAACCGTCTGAAGATCGTTGCTTTGGCAAAAGAGCGGTTTGTCAACCTGCAAGCACTTTTTGAGAGACGTTACACCATTCTTTTAGAACGTGTTATCCATTATGTTGCTGATCTTGATGTGGCAGTGAGCTCTGCCAAGACAGCAACTCAGTACAACTATGCCCGTCCGACGATTGTTGATGTGCGAGAAGATGAGAACTTTATGCAGGTCATGGCACTGCGCCATCCGCTTATCGAGATACAAGAGCGTCAAGGCATCTATGTGCCTAACGATATCGTGATGGGGACACGCGACTATCTTGATCTGCCATACCCTGAGACGGTAATGCTAGATGTCAGTGTCCATGACGGTCATGACATTAACGGGGTGCTCCTCTATGGGATCAACTCAAGCGGGAAGTCCTCTTTGATGAAGAGTATCGGTATCGCCGTTCTTCTGGCACAGTCGGGCTTTTATGTCCCGGCCAATGCGATGAAGTTCTCGCTGTACGACTCCATCTTTACCCGTATCGTCTCTAAAGACAATCTGGCAAAAGGACTTTCTACTTTTGCCGTAGAGATGTTGGAACTCAAAAACATCTTTAAACGTGCCTCGCAGCACTCTCTGGTCTTGGGTGATGAGATCTCGCACGGGACTGAGACACTCTCTGGCGTCTCCATCGTCGCCAGTGCGATCATGAAGCTGACTAAGCTGCGTTCGATCTTTTTATTTGCGACCCACCTGCATCAACTTGCAACGATGCCTGAGATCAAAAAGCTGAAAAATGTGGTGGACCTTCATTTGAGTGTAGAGTATGATGAGGCTCAGGATAAACTGCTTTTCAACCGAATCTTGCAAGCAGGTAGCGGCAGTTCGGTCTACGGTCTTGAATTTGCCAGATCGCTGCATATGGATGAGGAGTTCTTGACAGCAGCGAATAAGATCAGAAAACGACTCTCGAATGATTTTGATGAGCTTGAACTGCTTGTTAAAAAGCGTACGTCCAAATACAACAAAGAGCTCTACGTGACCAAGTGTGTTATCTGTGGGGCTGCAGCGGAAGATGTGCACCATATCTCCCATCAGGCAGCGTCGAACAGTGCCGGTTTTATCGGTCACTTTCATCAAGATCACCGAAGCAATCTTGTACCGCTCTGTAAAGAGCACCATAGAGAGATCCATGACGGCAAGATCAAGGTCAAAGGCTTTGTGATGACCTCAAATGGTCTGGAACTGGACTTTGAAGAGCAGATACTTCAAGTTAAACAAGAGGTTATAGAGCCTGAGATCAATGTTGTAGACGAGAGTGAAGAGAACAATTCACTGGGGTGGGATGATTTCTAGTCGTTATTTTGCGCATCGTTTAATAGTATGAGTAACTCGCCAGCCTCACTTTCGAGCTCAGGCCCCGCCCACTCCATATAGTTCCCCAAGTCACACGATTCACCGATGATCTCTCTAGTTACTTCATCACAGTCGGTAGGGTAGGTTGCGATACGAATATCTTTTGCGAGATAAGCGACCTTATGGGCTAATTTTAGGGTGCTCTCTTTTTTCATCTGATGTTGCGTTTCGAGTTGATATAGCCTCTTTTTATAGTAGAGTGTGGCGGTAATAGTGATAAGAAGAAGTGCTATTAGAATATTTTGCTTATACATGGGTATCCCTCTGCTTATTTAAATATAATAACACAATAAATAATATAATTTCTTAATACAACACTTTTTCTAATCATTAACCTCTCTGCAATCAAGCTAACAATATAATGTTGTAAATATAAAGGATAGTGATGTCAAAACTGCATATTTTAGTGACTGGTGGTGCTGGTTATATCGGTTCGCATGTTGTCAAACAGATAATTGAAAATACCAATCATGATATTACGATCATCGATAACCTATCGACAGGTCATAAGCAAACGATTGTCACTTTGGAAGAGATGGCTGCGCAGACAGTAAATCAGCTGCACTTTATTCAAGCTGACTTATCTGACTTCGCTAAGATCGAGTCGATTTTTAAAGCCGACCAGTTTGATGCACTTATTCATTTTGCTGCCAGTATCGTCGTTCCTGAATCGGTAGAGAACCCGCTTAAATACTATATGAATAACACGGTTAATACGACTAACATCATTAAGCTGTGTAACGACTACAATGTTGGCAAGATGATCTTCTCTTCAACGGCAGCTGTTTATGGTGAACCAAGCAGTGAGAACATCCCGGTTAAAGAGGAGTGTCCTCTTCATCCGATCAACCCGTATGGTTGGAGTAAACGTATGAGCGAGCAGGTCATTCAAGACACGGCCGCTGCTAATGATGCGTTTAAATACGTCATCTTCCGCTACTTTAACGTGGCCGGGGCAGATGTACAAAACCGTATCGGTCAGAGTTTTCCCAATGCCACTCACTTGATCAAAGTCGCGGCGCAGACTGCAACAGGACAACGTGAGAAGATGGCTATATTTGGCGAAGATTATGAGACGCCGGACGGTACCTGTATCCGTGATTATATTCATGTCGATGACCTTGCTTTTGCCCATGTCATGGCTTTGGAATACCTTGAAGAGAACACGAGTGATATCTTTAATGTCGGCTATGGCCAGGGTTACAGTGTCAAAGAGGTGATCTCTACGATGAAAGAGGTGAGCGGCGTTGATTTCAACGTTGACAAAGCAGCAAAACGTGCCGGTGATCCTGGATTATTGATCTCTGATAACAGCAAAATCCTAAAGGCTTGGGAGAGCCTGGAAAACTCTGCGCTTAAAACCAAGCACCCAAAACTTTTTGAGTATGATAATCTTGAGATTATCTGTAAGACAGCTTTAGATTGGGAAGAAGTAGCACAGTAGTGTCTATAAGCACTTTTCGCTATGATTTATAAAATGAAGTAAAGGATGAAGTGATGATAAAAAAAGTACTAGGTATTAGCCTTTTGGCACTGACGTTGATGATGGTCGGTTGTACGCAAGAACAGCAAAACACGATGAGTCGAGGCATTCAAAACTGGACAGGTACCAATGGGGTGATGGATGTCTATGCTGGAGAGAAGCTGATGATGCGTTTTATCAAGGTCGATAAGATGACAACGGGTATGGGACTTGATGATGGACAACAGCGCGCCTACCGTTACAGCTATGGGTTTTTTGATGAGAACCAGAATTATAAGGTTGATGAAGGCGAGAAAAAAGTCTATTTTGAAGTGAGTAACTTTACCAACTATATCTTTTATGAAAATCCAGAATATTAAAGAGACCCATTGGAATTAATACCTTTATTTATAAAGATACTTCAAGCAAAAAGTGAGACACCGGATGATGGTGGTCTGCTTGATTTTATCGCTGAATATCTTGAGGGATATACTCCCGTACGTCTCGATACTAACGGGGTGAAAAACCTCTTTATCTACAAAAAATTTGGTGAGGGTGAACACCTCTGTTTTGCAGGTCATGTTGATGTCGTTCCTGCAGGAGAAGGGTGGAGTGTTGATCCGTACGCCGCAATAGAGAAAGATGGTTTTATCTATGGTCGCGGAACTCAAGATATGAAGTCAGGTGTAACCGCTTTTTTACAAGCGGTTAAAGAGACAAAAGAGTTTAATGGAACGCTTTCGCTTCTGCTTACGTCTGATGAAGAGGGGCCGGCCAAATTTGGTACATTAGAGGTCTTGAAGTACCTTGAAGAGAACGATATGATGCCGGATTCCTGCATCGTTGCGGAACCGACTTGTGAAGAGCTCTTTGGTGATGCTATTAAGATAGGCCGTCGTGGCTCTATCAATGGTGTGATCGAAAAACATGGCAAACAGGGACACGCTGCTTATCCTGAAAAGGCGATCAACCCCATTCATAAAGTGGCCCAGGTCCTGCACCACATGGCGGGTGTCAATTTGGATGAGGGTGATGAGAACTTTGCACCGAGTAAATTTGTTGTAACAGACATTCGTGCGGGGATGGAGGTGACCAATGTCACTCCGGGTAAACTCAAGATGATGTTTAATGTTCGTAACTCTACCAAGACAGATCAAAAGACGATCGAAGCGTTTGTGCATAAGTACTTTTCTGAGATGAACTTCACTCTGGAACTTGACCAGACGGCTTATCCGTTTATGACGGACCCCAACACTAAGATCGTTCGTACTATTGATGCCGCCATAGAAAAGGTAACTGGGATCAGACCTAAACACTCAACAGCCGGTGGAACATCTGATGCACGTTACATTGCGCCTTGCGGTGTGGATGTAATCGAATTTGGGGTACGTAATGACACTATTCATGCACCTAACGAAAGAACAACACGCGAAGAAGTTGAGAAACTTCACGAAGTCTTCTGTGAAGTGATCAGAACGTACTGAAAACCTCTATTTAGAGGGCGTTGATACGTGCCTCATCATCGCGTATGAATGTGATCATCTGCTGCGCATTTTTCGAGTAGTAGACCAACTGCTCTGCATCCACACTTTTACTGTTTTTACGCTGCAGTCGCAGATAATCTTCACTCTCATAATAGGCAAACAAAACACCGCTATAGAAGAAACCATGGGCATTGAGTAGAGAGATCACTGCATCGATATTTTGGATGCGGTGGAGGTTGATATCAGCGTAAAGCATATCACAGTGCTCTTTTTGCAGATCGGTCAGTATCTCCATCAGCTCTCTTTCTTCAATCACAGCTTCGATCCTAATGTAGCCAAGGTTTAGTTTCTCCTTGATACGGTGTGTAATAGCGTCACGTACACAGTGTGGTGGTTGTATGTCGTAGATCTCGATGGAGATGTCGTCGTAAACCTTTTGTATCTGTTTGCCATATATTTTTGAGTGGGCATGTTGGCAGCGTCGTTTATCAAAAAGCAGGTAGGCGACGAGTACACCGCTGCGCTGCGGGTTTTGGATGCTGTGTTCGATCTCTGTCTCTGAGGGAACTTGCCCGAGTACAATGGCACACTCGGTCATCCCATGGGTCAGATTGGCCTTTTGGCTGTAGGGATGCAGCATGATCGCTTCACCGTAGATGGCGTCGTATCCCAGCCGTTTGGCTTCGAAGATGAGAAAATCAAACATCTTGTTCATGATACCCATCCCTTTGTATCGCGGATCAACAGTTGCCACAGCGATCTCAGCGATATTAGAATAGGGGTTTCGCATTAGGGCAAAATGGCCGACGATCTCGTTACGGTAGAGTGCAACGACAGAGTGGATGTCGCCTTTTTCATTTGCCTTGCGCACCTCTTGCGGTTCATAAAAGAGATATTTATAATAGGTGTAGTCGTAGTTTTTATAGATCAGTTTGGCAATACTGTCTCCATCACCGTTCGCAAAGGCCCGAACAGAGAGGTGTTGCATAACCTCTGTTTTGTCAAGCGTCTCTTCGTTGATGATCTGGTTGGTCTTGATGTCAAAACATTTATCGAACATCTGAATGAGACTAAAGCGTTTACCTGCATTTGGCAGCGGTGTAAAGTAGAAACGGTCTACGAGGTCGTAGATACGGTAAAACCCTTTTTTATGATCGCCACTGTGATCGACCGGTTCACTGAGGTAACGGCTAAAATCAAATGGAACACCCCTGTCTTCGACGTCGATCTTAAGCTGGCAGCTGTAGATGTAGTAGTGGACGGTGATATCGATCTCGTAGTCCCTCTCATACGCATGTTCAAGAACATTCTCGATGAGCTGCATCAGTGCCTCTTCGAGGGGGGCGAGGTTAGAGACCGGAAGGCGCTCTTTGAGGTAGGTGAAGGTGTGGTAGATAAGTTTTGTATCGGCTGTATTGGTGATCTTCAGCGATATCTCGTCACGCATGACCCATTGCCTTTATGGCGGTTGCTGCCATGATCTTCATCCCGATAACAAGGGCATCATCATCTACATCAAAACGTGCATTGTGTTGTGAGACACAGGTGCTTTTGCCAGGGTTACAGGTCCCTAGCCGAAAAAAAGCTCCGGGGACGAGTTCAAGATAACGTCCAAAGTCTTCACCACCCATGACCGGATCCATAAGATCGACACTGTTTTCTTCCCCGATGATATCTTCGGCTGTTGCACGAAGAAGATCGACCATGGTATTGTCGTTACACACTTCAGGCGAGCCAAAAGTGTACTCAAAGCTATAGTTGGCATGCATGGATCGGCTTATCCCTTTGAGTGAGATCTCCATCATCTCAGGGATAGAGTGGCGCACATCATGGTTGACGGTACGCACGGTACCGCAGAGCTTGACATGATCACAGATGACATTGGCGGCTTTTCCCCCTTCGATGGTTCCAAGCGAGATGACCGCAGGATGCAGGGGGTCGATCTGACGCGAAACGATGTGGTTTAGCGAATTGACCGCCATGGAGGTGACCAAGATGGCATCTACCCCTTCATGCGGACGTGCACCATGCGAACTTTTTCCAAAGATCTCGATCTCAAAGGTGTCGGCAGAGGCCAGCATTACCCCGTGTTTGTATCCGATCTGTCCGGTGTTAAGGTACGGGTAGGCGTGCAATCCGAAAATCGCTTTGACATTTTCAAGAGCCCCGTCTCTGATCATCTGAGAACTTCCGCCCTCTGTGATCTCTTCTGCCGGTTGAAAAATAAAACGAACATTGTTTTGAAGTTGGGATTTGACCTGCTCCATAGCAAGAGCAGTTCCCAGTAAAATAGCCGTATGCGAATCATGACCGCAGGCGTGCATAATACCGGGTGTACGTGAAGCGTATGGCGCTTCGTTCTGCTCTTGGATAGGCAGGGCATCAATGTCAGCCCGCAGTGCCACAAAAGGTTTTGTTTCGTCAACAATAATCTCAGCGATAAGACCATAATGATCTTTATACGTTGTTACCTTTAGACCCGCTTTTTCTAAAAGGGCTTTAAGCAGTGCTGTTGTCTCTTTTTCATGGGCGGAGAGCTCAGGATGTTGATGGAGCTGGTGCCGTAGATCTATGACATCCTTGTTGATACTGTCAATAATCGAAAAAATTTGTCTATTCAATGTTGTCATGGGCACTCCTTTGTCATAGATGCCTTATACCTTATTATAGAGCAGAATCTCTAAAAAAGCGAGAAAGCCATTATGTGTCTATTGTGCAGTGGTCTCATTATCTCTCATTTGGTACAATACCGTTTTTATAAGATAAGGACTTTAATGCGAATATTACTGTTTATGACACTGTTTATAGGCGTACTGTTTGCCAATGAGATAGAGTGGAATGAGAGCTTTGAAGCCGCAAAAGCCAAGGCACAAAAAGAGGACAAGATCATTTACGTTCTGATCACTTCTGAAACGTGCAGATGGTGCCGTAAGCTAGAAGATAACACGTTAGAAAATAAACAAGTAATCAATAATCTCAATACCAAATACGCTGCTGTAGCTTTGACAAGGGGTAAAGATACCTATCCTCCCTGTCTAAAGGCACCGATGGTACCGATGAGCTACTTCTTAACACCAGAGAGAACAGTACTCTACAGTGTTCCCGGCTATTGGAGTGAAGAGGACTATCTTTCGATGATGGAAGATGTCGAACGCAAGTATAAAAAACAGCAAAGTATTAAACATCAAAAATAAAGGTAAAACAATGGAATTTGTAAAAACTGAACAGGCCCCGGCAGCGATAGGACCCTACTCGCAAGCGGTAAAAGTAAACGGCATGGTCTACACCTCAGGACAGATCGCACTGCGCCCTGACGGCACGATGGTAGAAGACGATGTTGTTCTGCAGACAGAGCAGGTCTTTGCTAACCTCCGCGCTGTATTGGCAGAAGCGGGCTCATCACTCGACAGAGTTGTTAAAGTAATGGCCTTTGTCGCCGACATTAACGACTTTGTAACGGTCAATGAGATCTACGCCAACGCTTTTGGCGACCATAAACCGGCACGTTCTCTTGTTGCGGCAAAGACGCTGCCTAAAAATGCTTTGGTTGAGATAGAAGTCATAGCACTTTGTGACTGATTGCCTGTGTAATTAGAACAAACACTATCTTTTTATAGTGTTTTGGCAATTTTCGTACTTTTTCAGTTTTTTTTTTGGCAACAAATCATAAGGTTATAATAAATTAAACTTATGGTAGCCAATGAAAAAGCAGAGTATTAAGAAGATCGCACTTTCGCGTTTGTTAAAAGTATTTTTTCTCTCTTTACTCGTCATTCTCTCTATCATCGTATTGAGCTATCGAAGTTTTTTTCAGCTTGTCTCTGAAAATAAAGCGATCGCAATTGCAGAAGTGATCAAAGCCGGGCTGACATCGCACATGAAAGCCGGCATTATGGACAAGCGTGCCTATTATCTGAATGAGATCTCTTCGGTATACGATATTGAGTCTATCAGTATCGTCCGCGCTGATATCGTCAGCAGACAGTTCGGCGAGGCAGGTGCGTTCGATAAAAAACTTGATGATGACTTACGAAAGATCTTAGAGAAGAAAGAACCCTATTTTACATGGAAAGAGAGCGATAGTAAGATAGAGGCTATCATCCCTTACATCGCAAATTCACAAGGAACGTTGAATTGTCTGCAATGTCACCATGTAAACGACGGTGATGTATTGGGTGCCGTCAATATCAGTATGGATACGGGGCTGTACCAAGACTTTGCCTTTAAGTACAGCTATATGATCGCAGCAGCGCTGCTTTTTTTTGCTTTTCTGATTATCCTCAACACGTTTCATGTCCTGGAACACTATATACGCCGACCTCTTTCGCAGATCATCGATGACGGACAGAACGCTTATCTGTTAAAACAGGATATCGATAGCGATAAATACGAGAGTCTGGAATTTGAAGATGTAGCACAGAACATTAATGATTTTAATCAAATTGTTCTGCATAAAGAAGAAGAGCTGAAAGAGAAGAACAAGGAACTCCAAAACCTTAACGAAGAGATAGAATCAACACTTAAAGATACACTGCTGGCCATGGGGCAGATAGAAGAGATAAGATCAGATGAGACGAAGAAGCATACACAGCGCGTTTCGACCATCAGTGCATTGATCGCGAAAGAGTATGGTCTGGATGAAGAGCAGGTCAAACTGATCGAACTTTCATCATCTCTGCACGACATTGGAAAGATAGGGATAGCAGACGCGATCTTGAACAAACCGGATAAATTGACCGAAGAAGAGTTCAGGGTGATGCAGACACATACGACACTCGGCTATAAGATCTTGAAACATTCAAAACGCGAGGTGCTGCAAGCTGCAGCAACCATTGCCTACGGACACCATGAAAAATATGACGGTACAGGTTATCCGCAGGGGTTAAAAGGCGATGAGGTCGATATTTTTGCCCGTATTGTCGCAATCGTCGATGTTCTTGATGCACTGCTCTCAAAACGTGTCTATAAAGAGATATGGCCTGTGGAAAAGGTGGTCGAGTTGCTCAAAGCAGAACGCGGCAGGCATTTCGAACCGAAGTTGGTTGACATCGTGTTGGACAACATGGAGGTCTATTCGAAGATCATATCTGATATATCAGAGGATTAGCGTCCTGATAAGTCAGACGGCTTGTTTCAATGTCACTACGCACTGCAGTATCGCTCTGTTCCTTCCTTTTCGACGGTTTTAAATGAAACTAAAGCATCTTTAAAATAATGGGGACAGGCTACTTAAAATAGGGGGGATACGATGTCACGAATAGCGAGAGGAGAGACAGCAGGAGGTATTTATCATATTATCAACCGGGGCAATATGAAGATGCAGGTCTTTCATGATCAAGATGATTATGAGTATTTTTTAGGATTATTGAAAAAAGGGCTTAAAAGAGAGCAGGTAGAACTACATGGATATTGTCTAATGCCCAACCACTTTCATCTCTTGTTGGTTCCAAAGTATGAAGGCAGTCTCAGTAGAATGATGCAATGGGTGATGACATCACATGTACGCTATTATCATAAGAAAAATAAGACATCTGGACATATCTGGCAAGGACGGTATAAAAGTTTTATTGTCGAAGAGGAGAGTTACTATCTATCGGTCATACGTTACATCGAAGCAAATGCTTTACGGGCAAAGTTAGTGAAGAGAGCTGAGGGGTGGATGTATGGTTCTTTAGCGAAAAGAGTGTTCAATATACGTAAGATGTTAGATGAGACGTACATCGAACTAGACAATAGATGGAAAGATGAAGTCAATATGACGATACCACAAAAAGAGCTCAACAAGATTCGTAACAGTGTTAATCGACAAGCGCCCTTGGGAGAAGAGAGCTGGCAATTGGAAACAGCAATAAAGTATGGTCTACTCTCAACACTGAATGAACGCGGTCGTCCAAAGAAAGATAGACATTAAAAAGTAGCCTGTCCCCAATAGTCCAATAGTCGGCAGTGAGAACAGCTTCTTCATTGAACCTCCTGAACAAAGTAGTTTTACTGTAAAAATTGCAAGATTACCGTAAGCTTTAAGAATTAGTTAGTTACCATATAAATACATTAAAAAACAGGAAATAATATGTTAAAACATAAAAGTTTATTTAAGGCGACGCTAGTGATGCTGTTTGCACTTCTAACTGGGTGCAGCCAGAGTGACGGTTACTCGACGAGTAAAAATGAAGCTGTAGAAGTTATTCACGGCTACACCTTACCACCAGAGCCTGATCCGGCAATAAATAACTCGACGTTGCTTGGAATAGATAGTAATGATAATGGGGTTAGGGACGATGTTGAGATTTGGATACTTAAAAAGTATAAAGACAAATATCCTATTTATACTGAGATTGCTATGCAATCAGCCCGAGCGAGTAAAAAAGTTTTAGAAAACCCTGAGAGAGCAAAAGAATTTCATGATTATGTAAATTCGGCATATTTTTGTGCAAGTTATTATCGTGTATGTGATAACAATAGTACAATCGATATTGATAGTTTGATTCTTGATGAAAATTTTAGAACAAAAGTTTTTAATACAGAAGAAAGAGAAAAAGCATACTGGAAATATGATTCAGCGTTAAGTGGTGATAGTTATACAATACCTTGGTGTAGTGAGAGACAACAGTTATGTGACTTTAACACAACAAAATTTGAGCAAATCCCTTGAGATATATTGTCATCATAACAATATGTTTGTTGTTACCATTAAGTGTATTTGCAGATATAGATGAACGAAAAATTGATGTTTATTTTGCTAATGGGATAAATACGAAGTTAAATGGGATTGGAGGTGCTATTTATAATACGACAGAAGTTCTAGAGCCTGCGATTAGACGAGAGTTTTATCACAATGAAGAAGAGATGAAAAAGTCTATTGGTAAAATCACCTATGCTTACAATCAAACAAGCGGACCAGTACTAGATATTTGGGAGTCAATTGCTCAAAAGCTTAACTTTCAGGCATTGATAGATGCTTTATTTGATACAACACATGGACCGGACTTACAAGGTCAGATAGATAAATACAGTCAAAGTATCTTAGATGGTCACCGTGTACTTGTCGTAGCTCACTCTCAAGGTAACTTATTTACTGGCGAAGCTTACGAGGCTTTAGATGGTTGGATGCAAGATTACTTTTTTGCTGTCAGTGTAGCTTCACCAAGACTTTTTAAAATAAAGTCAAATACGCCGCATATTGCCTTTGATAATGACATCGTTCCCTATCTAGGTGGAGTGTTTATTCCTACAGGCAATCCAAACGGCGAAGCAGGATCTATAGAGTCACATGCCTTTACGTATTATATGGGGTATCCTAGTGAAAAGAGCCATGTTTCGACAAATGTAGCCAAAATCAAGATTATGAAGGCTATTTCAGGTGGCTATACAACATTAAATCAGGTTATGTCTCAATGGAATATTAAACAAATAGTAGGATGTGGTTGTGATAAAAAGGTTTTGTTATCACATATTGAATCCACTGCTAATCTAGATCATTTGGTAGAAGGCAGTAATCCTTTAATCTTCGAAAAAACCGGTAAGCTTTATCAAGTTTACGATGAAACCAACACCACGTTACATTGGGTAAAAGCTGACATCCATGGAACAGCTGTCAAAAACGAACAAAACCATCTTCCGAACGCCTGTTACAGTCTGACCGGAACGGATGAGATCATTAAAGGCTCGATTAACCCTGACCCTACTGATGGTCTGCTCAGGGTGGTGCTGGATTGGGACAAAAAAGATATAGACCTAAATCTGGGGATAAACGGTCCGACGGCAGGGGTAAAAGAGGAACATCCCGAGTATGAATGCCCACGCGAGAACTGGTACATCGCCAACGAGAGCGGACTGGCAGCCGGCGATTACTTTGTTTCGGTGACCACGCCGTCCAGTGTCGACCAGGCACTGATGCCGGAGAACGTACGCATCGATGTCAAAGCGATGGGCAAAGGCGAATATATCGGCATTGATATCAACGACAGCGCTTTGCTGAGTCTCGGAGAGGTCTATAAAATTCATGTCGATGTTCCGGTGCAAGGCAGTGGTAGTGTTTCATCCAGCATCAACAGAGTAACAGCGGTACCGGTCTCTACGACTGTCCCCTACCGTGAAGACAATGAAGGCACCATCTACTCCGCCGATCTCTTTTTATTGCTAAAGCAGGTGGCAATGGGACCTGTCGCAGGTGCTTCACTGCTTTTGGAAAAATTGAACAACGGTGAATGGCTGGAACTCTACACAGGCGTAACCACTTCGGGCGCTACCATTAACAGCAACGGCCTAATTATATTCCCTACTTCGTTGCAAGAGAGTGCCTTGGAGAGCGACATCTTGTTGTTGACTGCAAGCGGCGGTCAGGACGTCGATGCCGATGATGACCTTAACATGGATGAGACCCCGACGGCTGTTTTTGGGAAACTGCATGCGTTCATCGATGCCGAAAATGTAGTGGGCAATACCTTCAAGGTCAACATCCTGACTGAGATCGCCTACCAGGTCGTACGAAACAGATTCGATGAAAACACTACGAAAGAGGCACTGTTTACCATGCTTGACGATGTCTCAAAACTGCTTATTGCAAATGACCTGAATGATGACAATGTTATTACCTATAAAGACACGACCACCTGGCTGGCAAGCTTTGACAAAGACAAACTTCAGTTTGATTACAATGAAAAGATCGAACCGATCGTACAAAAGATATACAGCGGCGAGGACATTTATCTTGATGTTTATAAGCTGCTTTATGCTGGAAAAATAAGTAGTATCAACATTGACACCAATGATACAGATACTATCCGCATTAGTTTAAACAACATGGCAGATATCTCGCAACTGGCAAAAGAAGACTTTATACTAAAAGATAGCCATAGTAATATTGTTGACTTTATTTTTGAGAGTACGAATAAAGATTTTATATTTTATCCCTCTACTGAATTGATTGGAGGTGATGAATATACTATTGAATTTGCAATAGAGATAATTGATGATCACGGAAATATATTTCTTGATACACACTTCCACAAGTTCAGAATACCAGAATGGATTCCACCGATAATCCCTGAAACTACAATACATATTGCAGAAAATTCATTATTTGTTCCAATAAATGTAATTGATTCAAGTGCACCACTTAAATATACAATCATAGGCGGTGTTGATAAAGATAGGTTTAAATTAAACAATGATGAAGATAAACTATATTTCAAAAATACTCCAGATTTTGAAGAACCAATCGATAGCAATATTGACAACACATATGAGCTTGATATCCGTATAGCTGATAGCTTTTTAAATGCAACGACACAAAGTGTACAGATTATTGTTGATGACGTTATTGAAAGACCTACAGTAAAAAGCAGATATTTCACGATAGATGAAAATGCGTCAAGTGGCACTATAATCGGTTCACTTGAATTAAGTGCAATTGGAAGTCCAATTACTAGTATTGTTTTGAGTGGTGATGGCCATGAAAACTTTCTAGTGGATAGTAACGGTATTATCGCTGTAAGCTCTATGGCAAATTTAGATTATGCGATTAAGACAAAATACACCTTACAGGTACAAGTGACTAACGCACAAGGTTTTAGTGATAGTGCAGAGATTACAATATATATAACAGTTGGTAAACCTATATTATTGGGTAATTATACTCCTCCCAATTATGCATATGACATGACGATTTCTTCTGATGAAAATATTGCATATATAGCTGATGTATTCAGTGGATTACAAATTGTTGACATTTCTACTCCTCAAGAACCTTCGATTCTCGGAAGCTACAAATTAAATGATAGAACACAAACTGTTATTTTATCTGCAGATAATGATATTGCATATGTAGGAAATTATACAAATGGTTTGTACATTCTAAATGTATCTGATCCGACAACACCAGTAATGTTGGGCTATTGTCAACTGCCTTCGTGGACAACATATAAGATGGTTTTGTCTCCAGATGAAAATTTTTTGTATGTGACAGGTCAAAATGGATTAAAAGTTATCGATGTATCTGATCTGTCAATACCTTCTATCGCAGGTAGTTATGGAGATGGCAGTTATTGGAGTTCAGCATACAGTTTGGCTTTACCTATAGATGGTCAGACTTTATATCTAGGTAGTGCTAGATTTGGAGTGTATCTTCTTGATGTTTCTGATCCAAAAACTCCAAAATGGATTAAACAAGTCCTACCGAATACGAGTATAACAGATATTGTCCTCACTTCCGATCCTAATAAAGTTTATGCGATAAATGGTAGTGGACTACATATTATCGATGTTTCAGTTCCACGCTATCCTGCTGTACTGGGTTCTTTTAATATATCAAATGCATCACGCTTGACTATTCCTGAAGATGAAAGTAAAGCTTATGTTGTAGGTAATGAAATTGGTTTACACATTGTTGATATATCTACACCTACATCACCTTTTTTATTAGGTGCTTATGATATACAGGGGATTATGAATAATGTGGCTATTTCTTCTGATGGGAGAACTCTATTTACATCAGATTATGATGGTTTACAAATAAATAGTATTAGTTCTTTATCATACTAGTTTTTAAGTGCCTAATCTCCTATTAATGAGGAGAATAGTACAGTAATATGAAGTAGTAAATGAATCTTTTAAGATATGGCTGTACTTTCTCATTCGTCTTCAGATTATATAGAAGGAGATAACAAAAGGCTGCGTTCCTCTTCGATAGAGCGCACGTATCGTGTTTATTTGTAATTACTCAGTCTGACCGTTAGTATGTAAAGTTAACTTAAAGAATCTTTCAGTATAATTCGCCAACTTTTAATCAGGGCTTGCTTTGGCGGTCCTGACAAAGACTAAAAGAGTACTTTATTGACTCTTGGTGTCGGAGAGGGTGTAAACCTTCTCTTTACAGGCTGGACCTGATCATTGCAAATGTTGAACTTTTTTGACTGCCTTGTGTACGTTATATAGAGTCTTGTGATGATGAGTTTAGTGCTGACACTAAGCGTTTTTAGAGGACTCTTAACTAAAACAAGGAAACATATATGTACGCAATCATTAAAAATGGTGGTAAGCAGTATAAGGTTGAAGAGGGCGATATCCTTCTTCTTGACAGAATGGACCTAGCTGCAAAAGATACTTTTGAGATCAAAGAAGTTCTAGCTGTAAACGCTGGTGAGCTTAAAGTGGGAGCACCTTTCGTAGAAGGCGCTGTAGTCACTGCAGAAGTAATCAATGAAGGTCGTGATAAAAAAGTTATCATCTTCAAAAAACGTCGTCGTAAAGACTCAAAAGTTAAACGTGGTTTCCGTCGTGATTTTACTCGCGTTCGTATCACTAAAATCGCTGCATAAGCACTAAAAAGTTAGGAGAAAGACATGGCACACAAAAAAGGTCAAGGTAGTACTCAGAATAATCGTGACTCAGCAGGTCGTCGATTAGGTGTTAAGAAATTCGGTGGTGAAACAGTACGTGCAGGTAACATCGTTATCCGTCAACGTGGAACTAAAGTTCACCCAGGTAAAAACATGGGAATGGGTAAAGATCATACTCTTTACGCACTTGTAGATGGTGTTGTTGTATTCGAAAGAAAAGACAAACACCGTAAACAAGTTTCTATTATCCCTGCTGCATAAGCATTTTTCATTAGACCCTATTTATAGGGTCTCTTCTTTCACTTCAAATATTTAATACTTTATTTTTTCATTCAAATGTATAATGTTAAATATTTATTTGACAGAGAAGAATAATCTTCTAGCCGTCATTCCTGCTTAGGCAGGAATCTACAAATCTCTTGGTCATAAAACTTCTTGGATTCTTGCTTGCGCAGGAATGACGGAAATTGTGTCTAAGAGATTGTATTGATATTTCGATTTTACCTGATCTATGAGCTCAGGTCACCAAAGGAAAACTATGTTTACAGATCAGGTCACATTAACACTATCATCAGGAAAAGGCGGCCAAGGCTGTGTTGCTTTTAGACGTGAGAAATTTGTAACCAATGGTGGCCCAAATGGCGGTGACGGCGGTAAAGGTGGCGATGTCTATTTTCGTGTCGATAACAATACGCACACTCTTTCAGGTTTTAAAGGTCGAAAAAGCCTCAAAGCAGAGGGTGGCAAACCGGGTGAAGGCTCGCGTATGTCGGGCAAATCAGGAAAACCTATATACGTAATAGTCCCACCTGGTACACAAGTCATCGACAAAGAGACAGGAGAAGTGCTTTTCGACCTCGTAACAGATGGTTATGAAGTGCGTTATCTACAAGGCGGTAGAGGCGGTCTTGGAAACTTCCACTTTAAGTCATCCACCAATCAGCAGCCTCGTTATGCACAACCGGGTGAGCCGGGAGTTGAACGTGAAGTAATACTTGACCTGAAACTGATCGCAGATGTAGGGCTTGTCGGTTTTCCAAATGTTGGTAAATCAACATTGATCTCAACGGTTTCAAATGCACGTCCTGAAGTGGCGAACTATGAGTTTACGACGCTGACACCGAAACTTGGACAGGTTGATGTCGGTAACTATGAATCATTTGTAATGGCGGACATTCCTGGGATCATTGGCGGGGCTTCGGATGGTAAAGGTCTTGGTTTAGAGTTTTTACGCCACATTGAGCGAACAAAGACACTTCTTTTTATGATCGATATTGACAACTATCGTGGGATGAAAGAGCAGTTCGACACGCTAAAAGTAGAGCTTCAAAAGTTCTCTGACAAGTTGCATACCCGTTCCTTTGCGATTGCTTTAACACGTACTGATGCGATTTTGCAAGAAGATGCGCTAGAGAGAACAGAAGCTTTTATTAAAGAGCTAGGTCTTGAGCCAACAACTAAAAGCCGTTTTGGGTTTGAATCGACTCTTCCGTTTTATGAACAAGACGACCAAGAAGGAACGGTGGAGTTTGACACAACAAAACCACTTTTTATTGCCCCTATCTCGTCAGTGATGCATACAAATATTGATGGTCTGCGATATGCGCTTAACAGCCTAGTGAGTAAAAACCGCTAATGAAACGCTTAGTTGTTAAAGTTGGCAGCGCTGTGTTAACTGAAAATGACGGTGTTGCGCTTGAGCGTATGCGAAATCTTGTAGATTTTATCTATGAACTTTCAAGCAGATATGAGGTGATCTTGGTCTCATCTGGTGCTGTTGCAGCGGGTTATACCAAATTACAGATCGATCGAAGCGAACTGCATAATAAGCAGGCGCTTGCCTCCATCGGTCAACCGCTGTTGATGGAACTCTACAATAGGAAATTTTCAAAATACAACATTGTCTGCTCGCAAGTCCTTGTCACCGCAGCTAATTTTCAGAGTCAAATCGAAGCACAACGCATAAAAAATACAGTAGATACACTTTTGGAAAACCGTGTTGTTCCTATTGTCAATGAAAACGATGTGACGGCAACTGCCGAGTTGGTTCTGGGTGACAATGATCAGCTTTCGGCTTACACTGCGAATGCTGTTGGTGCTGAACTGTTGCTTATACTTTCTGATATTGATGCCTATTACGATCATGATCCACGCAGTCATAGTGACGCAAAGATATTAAAAGTAGTCTCTTCTATCACTGCGGAAGAACTCTCAAAAGAAGTTTCACCAAACACTACCTTTGCAACCGGTGGGATAGTTACAAAACTCAAGGCAGCAAACTATCTCTTGGAACATGATGGCGCAATGTTTTTAAGCTCTGGTTTTGATCTCTCAGATGCTAAGGCATACCTATTAGATGGTATTCACAAAGGTGGAACGTTATTTAGTAAAAAGGCGTTTTATTGAAAATTATTTTCATGGGAACGCCTGATTATGCCAGTGAGATATTGAAAGCCTTAGTGGCAGACAAAGAGATCAATGTTGTAGCCGTCTATACTCAACCCGACAAGCCGGTCGGACGAAAAAAAGTGATGACACCGCCGATCACTAAAATGGTCGCCTTAGCAAACAATCTGCCGCTTTATCAGCCTTCACGACTACGTGATGAAGAGACCGTAGCAGAACTGCTAGAAATAGAGTGCGATTTTATCGTTGTTGCGGCCTATGGACAGATCTTGCCGAAAGCCGTGTTGGATCATGCCCCATGTATAAACCTGCACGCTTCGATCTTGCCGGACTATCGCGGAGCGAGTCCTATTCAGCAAGCTATTTTAAACGGTGACAAAGAGACAGGTGTCACGGCAATGTTGATGGATGTTGGACTCGACACAGGTGATATCTTGAAAATAGAGAAGATCGAGATCGCTGATGATGAGATGGTCGCGACACTGTTTGAGCGTTTGACAGAGTGCGCAACGTCACTTACTATTGATGTGTTAAAAAACTTTAGCATGTATACACCGGTTGCACAAGACGATGCTAAGTCAACACACTGCACTAAGATCACAAAACAAGAGGGACTTGTCAGCTTTGATGATGCACAGACCCTTTACAACCGCTATCGTGCTTTTACCCCCTGGCCGGGCATCTATCTTGACAGTGCCCTAAAGATCAAAAAGATGACGCTTGTTGAGTGTGAGAAAAACCACAAAGAGGGTGAGATCCTTTCTGTTGATAAAGAGACAATCACTGTTGGTTGTACAAAAGGTTCAGTCTCTATTGAACTTGTTCAACCTGCTTCAAAAAAAGAGATGAGTGTTATTGCTTATCTTAATGGTAAGAGGCTCTCTCTTGCAGACACTATGGCTTGAATCCGTTGACTCAACACAACGTTATCTTCTTGACGCACTGAAAGAGACTGACCTCGTTTCTCCTATATGTGTAACTGCTTTGCGGCAAGAGTCTGGCAAGGGAAGCCGCGGCAACAGCTGGAGTGGTTTAGACGGAAATCTCTTTTTCTCTTTTGCTATTGAGAGAAGTGAACTGCCGTCCGATCTTAAACTGGAATCCTCTTCTATCTACTTTACTTATCTATTAAAAGAGCTGTTAGCCGAGATGGGCTCTTCTCTCTGGTTGAAGTGGCCCAATGATTTCTACCTTGGTGATAAAAAGATAGGCGGTGCGATCACAAACCTCTATAAAGATCAGCTGGTCTGCGGTATTGGGCTAAATACAAAGGTTTCGCCAGAAGGTTTTTCAAAACTGGATATTGAAATAGAAAATGAGACACTATTAGAACATTACTTTGATATCATAAAAAATCCACCATTGTGGAAGAAGGTTTTCAGTAATTATGAGATAGAATTTGTCAAAAGCAGAAACTACTTTACCCATAGCGGTGATACAAAACTTTCATTAGAAAATGCGAGATTATTAGACGATGGCTCGATAGAGTGCGATGGTCAAAGGATATTTAGTTTACGATGAGTGAGATTATAGTAATTGCCAACCAAAAGGGTGGTGTAGGAAAAACAACAACTGCTGTTAACCTTGCTGCCTCTTTAGCAGTTGAAGGTAAAAAAGTACTGTTAATCGATGCTGACCCCCAAGCGAATGCGACTACATCGCTTGGTTATAGTCGTAATGATTATGAGTTTAATATCTATCATGTACTTATCGGCACGAAAAAACTTCGTGACATTATCTTAAAATCAGAGATAGCAACACTTGACCTGGCTCCAGCTAACATTGGATTAGTCGGTGTGGAAAAAGAGTATTACGATGCGGGTAATACTAAGGGTCGCGAGCTCATTATGAAAAGAGCCTTGGCCCAGGTAAAAGGTACATACGATTATATCGTCATAGATTCACCTCCTGCTCTTGGACCGATGACGATCAATGCACTTTCAGCAGCTAATTCAGTGATCATCCCGATCCAATGTGAGTTCTTTGCACTCGAGGGCTTGGCACAACTTTTAAACACGGTACGCTTGATTCGTAAGACGATTAACCCACGTCTGGAGATCAAAGGTTTTCTGCCGACAATGTACAGTGCCCAAAACAACCTCTCTAAACAGGTCTTTGCCGACCTGCGTCAACACTTTGACAACAAATTGTTCAAAGACATAGATGAAGAGTTGATTGTCATTCCACGTAATGTACGTTTGGCTGAAAGTCCAAGTTTTGGAAAACCTGCACTGTTGTATGATGCAAAATCGAGTGGGTCCATCGCTTATCAAAGCCTGGCACAAGCTATTATTGCATAAGAGGGTAGAGTAGTGGCAAAAATTAAAGCAAAATCGTTAGGTCGCGGCCTTGGTGAACTTCTGGGTGAGATCGAAGAAGCTTATGATAGTGAAGTACCTAGTTCTGAATCTGTAGTAGACCTTCCTCTTTCTCAGATCAAAGCAAACCCTTATCAACCGCGTAAACACTTTGATGAACGTTCTTTAGCGGAACTTGCTGACTCTATCAAAACATATGGTCTTATCCAACCCGTTGTTGTTGTTGAAGATATAGATGGCTACATCTTGGTTGCGGGTGAGCGTCGTCTTCGTGCTAGCAAGATCGCAAAACTCAAGACTATTCGTGCAGTGATCGCACATATAGATGAAGAGAAGATGCGTCAACAGGCACTTATTGAGAATATCCAACGTGATGAACTTAACATTGTTGACTTAGCACATGCCTACGGTGAACTGCTTGAAGTTCATGGTATTACGCACGATGAGCTCTCATCAATGGTCCATAAGTCACGTACCCACATTACTAACACACTGCGTCTTTTACAGCTCTCTAAAAAGACCTTGACAGCACTTAAAGAGGCTAAAATCACTGCTGGACATGCTAAGGTGCTAGTTGGTTTAAGCGATAAAGAGCAGGGGACATTAGTGGACTCTATTGTTGGTCAAAAACTGACAGTTCGTGACGTTGAAGCGATGACAAAATCGATGAAAAACAGTAACGAGCCAGTTGCGAAAAAAGTGAAAAGAGAGAGTTTTGATTTTCGTGCATTGAAAGGTCGTTTTAACGATCTTGGCTTTAATGTCAAAGCCAAATCAAATGAGATCACGCTCTCTTTTGATAGTGAAGAAGAGATCGAAAACCTCTTAAAGCGGCTCTATTAGACAACAGATTTTGGGAAGTATCCTTTAAGACTACTCTTATATTTCTCTTTTGCAAAACTTATTATTTTAAAGAACTTGTTCTCTGTTTACTCTACTTCCTTATAAAAATGTACCGCCCACATAAAAAATATGTCACTTTTTAACGCGAATGTCGTAAAAAATTAAACTTTCTTTTTCATTTATCTCTCTTCTTTAGTATCTTTAACAATAGCTTTACCTAGAGCGTTGTATAATTGCGCAACTTTTAGGAGGTGGTATGTTAGATATAAATCCGTTGCTATTGGGCATCACGATCGTTGTCTTCCTTATCCTTATTGCCGTTCTAAACAGTTTGCTTTTTAAACCTCTATTCAATTACATGAATGAGCGTGATGCAAGTATCAAAAGCGATCAAGACAAAGTTGGTAACAACGATGCTGAGATCGCTGCGTTAACTGCACAGGCACATACTATTGTAAATGATGCGAAGTTGGAAGCTGCGGCAATAAGAGAGAAAGTGGTTGCAGAAGCGAAAGAACTCGCTGATAGCAAAATTGAAGCAAAACGTGCTGAATTAGCGAAAGACAAAGCTGAGTTTGAGAAATCATTAGCGGAAACGCGTGAGAGTCTTAAAAACTCACTTTTGTCACAAGTGCCTCTTTATAAAGAAGCAGTTAAAGCTAAGTTCAGTCAAATATAAGGAAACGATGTGAGTAAAATTCTTTTACCTTTATTGTTTGTAGCCACGTCACTGTTTGCATCTGAGCATGCAGCTGACGCAGGTACGGACATTGTACAGCGCACCGTTAACTTCGTTATCTTTGCAGGTATCATCTATTACTTGTTAGCAGAACCGGTGAAAAACTACTTTAGTGGTCGTTCACAAGGCATTGCTGATGAACTGCAAAAGGTGCAAGACAGACTCCTTGAGTCAAAGCAGGCTAAAGAAGCTGCAGAAGCGAAGATCATTGAGGCTAATAAACTGGCTGAAGAGATCGTAGCTACAGCTTCTAAAGAGGGGAAGGTCTTAAATGAAAAGATCCTCAAGCAGTGTGATGTTGACTTAGAGAACATACAGAAACAAAGCGTTTCTGTAATGGAACTTGAACAACGCAAAATGGTTCGTCAACTTGTTGATGAGATCATGGACGATGTTCTGACGCAAGAGAGTTCTGTACTTGACAAAGATGCGATGGCTAACATCATAATGAAGAAGGTGGCGTAGATGCAAGAGTTAATCGCAAAACGCTACATTAAAGCATTGGGTGAAGCAACAGGTTCTGAATCTTTAGTAAATATTGCTGAAGTGTTTAGTGCTATTGCTGCAAGTTTTTCTGATGAGAAATTTCTCTCTATCATGGAAAACCCGGATGTAGCGAAAGCAGATAAAGAATCAATTCTACTGGACGCTGTTAAGTCGGCAGGTAGCGAGAAGTTGAATAACTTTTTGAAACTTTTGGTAGAAAACGGACGTATCAGTATCATTCCCGCAATGGCTGAAGAGATGCGTAAAGAGATCGCACGTAGTTCTAAAAACTACAGCGGTGTCGTTTATAGCAATGAAGATGTGGACGCAAAGACATTAACTGACCTCAGTGCAGGTCTAGGTAAAAAAGTCGATGCAACAGTTGAGCTAGCGTTTGTTAAGAGTGACTATGACGGCCTTAAAGTCGAAGTAGATGACCTTGACATGGAGATTAACTTCTCTAAAACACGTGTTAAAACACAACTTGTAGAACATATCTTAAAAGCAATCTAAATAGGAGGCAAACAAAGTGGTAGCTAAAATTCAAGCTGATGAAATCAGTTCAATTATTAAAGAGCGTATTGACAACTTTGAACTAAGTGTTGATATTAACGAAACTGGAAAAGTTATTTCTTACGCAGACGGCGTTGCACAGGTCTATGGCATGAGCAAGGTTATGGCTGGTGAGATGGTCGAATTCGAAGATGGGACTCAAGGTCTTGTACTTAACTTAGAAGAGGCAAGCGTAGGTGTTGTTCTTCTTGGTAAGTCTGAACTTCTTCGTGAAGGTATGAGCGTTAAACGTCTTGGTAAACTGTTAAGTGTACCAGTTGGTGACGCAGTTATCGGTCGTGTGGTAAATGCACTTGGTGAACCAATTGATGGTAAAGGTCCAATCGAAGCTACTGAAATGCGTTTCGTAGAAGAGAAAGCACCTGGGATCATGGAGCGTAAATCGGTACATGAGCCACTTGCAACAGGTATTAAAGCGATTGATGCACTAGTGCCAATCGGTCGTGGTCAACGTGAGCTTATCATTGGTGACCGTCAGACTGGTAAAACAACTGTTGCACTTGACGCTATCATCAACCAAAAAGGTAACGGTGTTATCTGTGTATACGTTGCCGTAGGTCAAAAAGAGTCTACAGTTGCTCAAATTGTTCGTCGTCTTGAAGAGCACGGTGCGATGGAATATACTATTGTTGTATCAGCTACTGCAGCTGAGGCAGCAGCACTTCAATTCCTTGCACCATATACTGGTGTAACTATGGGTGAGTACTTCCGTGATAACGCACGTCATGGTCTGATCGTTTATGATGATCTTTCTAAACATGCAGTTGCTTACCGTGAGATGTCTCTTATCCTTCGTCGTCCTCCGGGTCGAGAAGCATACCCGGGTGATGTTTTCTACCTACACTCTCGTCTTCTTGAGCGTGCTGCGAAACTAAATGATGAGGAAGGTGCTGGTTCTTTAACTGCTCTTCCTATCATTGAGACTCAAGCAGGTGATGTTGCGGCTTATATCCCGACAAACGTTATCTCGATCACTGATGGTCAGATCTTCTTGGAAACTGACCTTTTCAATTCAGGTATCCGTCCTGCGATCAACGTTGGTCTTTCAGTATCTCGTGTTGGTGGTGCAGCGCAAATCAAAGCAACTAAACAAGTTGCTGGTACATTGCGTCTTGATCTTGCTCAGTACCGTGAACTTCAAGCATTTGCTCAGTTCGCATCTGACCTTGATGAGCTTTCTCGTAACCAACTAGAGCGTGGACAGAGAATGGTAGAGGTTCTTAAGCAGCCTCAATTCTCTCCACTTGCAGCAGAGCAGCAAGCATTGATCATCTTCGCAGGTAACGAAGGTTTCCTTGATGACATGCCTCACACATCTGTAGTTAAATTTGAGGCTGAGCTTTATCCATTCGTTGAAGCGTCTTACCCACAGATTTTCGAAAACATTAGAAGTTCATCGAAAATTGATGATGAGACAAACGCAATGATGAAAAAAGCGCTTGAAGAATTCAAAGCATCTTTTATCGCTGAATAAGAAGGACCATTATGGCCAACTTGAAAGATATTAAAAGACAGATAGGAAGTGTAAGTAACACGCAGAAGACTACGCGTGCTATGAAGCTTGTTTCGACTGCAAAGCTACGCCGCGCAGAAGAACTTGCACGTCGCTCTCGCCTGTTTGCTGAAAAAACAAATGCTATGATCCAAGATATTGCATTCCAGATCGAATGTACTAAAATGGGCGGCATTGACAACCGTTGTTTCGAGAAGATCGAAACACCTAAAATGGTTGATATTATCTTTGTAACGGCTGACAAAGGTTTATGTGGTGGCTTTAATATTCAAACGATTAAAGCAGTCAACAAACTGATGAAAGAGTTCAAAGAAGATAAAGTCAAAGTGCGTATGCGTGGTGTTGGTAAAAAAGGTAACGAGTATTACAGATACAACGAAGTCGAACTGCTTGATTCTGTAAACGATCTTAGCTCTGCTCCAGATATGGGGCGTGCAGCTGAGTTTATTACAACATCGATCAATGACTTTAAAGACGGTAAGACAGATGGTGTTTACATTATCCATAATGGATATAAAAACATGATCACACAAGAGTTACATGTAGATCGTGTACTTCCGGTAGATACAGATGGGTTTGATTGTGCTGAAAACACCAACAAATCACTTCTTGAGATCGAAGCGGAAGACAGCGAGAAGATGCTTGATTCACTTCTTACTAAATATGTTGAGTACAACATGTATTATGCGTTGATCGACTCTGTTGCTGCTGAGCACTCTGCTCGTATGCAAGCAATGGATGCGGCAACAAACAATGCAAAAGAGATGGTTAAGACGCTTAATGTTAAATACAACAAAGCGCGTCAAGAAGCAATTACAACCGAACTGATAGAGATTATCAGTGGCGTTGAGTCAATGAAATAATGGAGGAAACAATGGTTGGTAAAATAATCCAAGTAATGGGTCCAGTTGTTGACGTTGAATTCGAAGGAAAACTTCCTGCGATCAACGAAGCAATTGATGTTAAAGGCGGTACAGGTGAAAACACTTTTCGTCTTGTACTCGAAGTAGCTGCACACATCGGTGGTGGTCGTGTTCGTACGATTGCTATGGATATGTCTGAAGGTCTTGTACGTGGTCAGGAAGCAGTCGCAACTGGCGCTCCTATCAGCGTTCCTGTTGGAGACAAAGTCCTTGGACGTATCTTCAACGTAATCGGTGAGACTATTGATGGTGGTGAGCAGGTAACTGACGCACCTATGTGGTCTATTCACCGTGATCCTCCTCCATTCATTGAGCAGTCTACTAAGACTGAGATGTTTGAGACAGGTATTAAAGTCGTTGACCTTCTAGCACCATATGCAAAAGGTGGTAAAGTCGGTCTATTCGGTGGTGCTGGTGTTGGTAAAACAGTTATCATCATGGAGCTTATTCACAATGTTGCACACGGACATGAAGGTCTTTCTGTCTTTGCCGGTGTTGGTGAAAGAACTCGTGAAGGTAATGACCTTTACTTCGAGATGAAAGACTCTAACGTACTTGACAAAGTTGCACTGTGCTACGGTCAAATGTCTGAGCCTCCAGGAGCACGTAACCGTATCGCGCTTACTGGTCTTACTATGGCTGAGTATTTCCGTGATGAGCAAGGCCTAGATGTATTGATGTTTATCGATAATATCTTCCGTTTTGCACAGTCAGGTTCAGAGATGTCTGCACTTCTTGGACGTATCCCTTCAGCTGTTGGTTACCAACCAACTCTAGCTCGTGAGATGGGTGCTCTTCAAGATCGTATTACATCAACAACTAAAGGTTCAATTACTTCTGTTCAAGCAGTATATGTTCCTGCGGATGACTTGACGGATCCGGCTCCGGCGTCTGTTTTTGCTCACCTTGATGCAACAACAGTTCTTAACCGTAAAATTGCTGAAAAAGGTATCTACCCAGCGGTTGATCCTCTTGACTCTACATCTCGCCTTCTTGATCCTGCGATCATCGGTGAAG
>JBATWM010000104.1:0-15114 GCA_049672605.1 Sulfurimonadaceae bacterium | reverse complement strand
TTGTTAAGTGGAAAATCTATCTCTTCTAAAACACGTAAGATCTCTTCACCGACCGCGCCGCTTGCGCCAACAACAGCTACATTATAGTTTGCCATCTGTTTTTCCTTACACTTAAAAATATTTTAATTATTATGAAATGATAACCAACTCGTTTAAATGGTTATCTATTTATGAAGAACGCTCAACTCTTTTTAAAAAAGAGTGTCGTTCCCTTCTTCATCGACTTTTGGTTTTTCCTGCGTCAGGTCACCTGTGTCTTCACGCTCATCATCGTCATCTGTTTCGATCTTAGGACAACGCGCGATGTTGACAACATCATCGCCTTTGACGATGTAGACGCCCGAGGTGTTACGGCTTGATTTAGAGATGCTCTGCATGTCGACACGGATCATTTTGCCCTCTTTGGTCAAGGCCATCATATCCATCTGCTCGTCAACCATAACGGCACCGACAACGCGGTTTCCGGTTTTCTGGTTGAGTTTCATTGCGATCACACCTGAGCCAGCGCGGTTTGTCAAGCGGTATTCTGCGGCAGTCGTACGTTTACCGATACCTTTCTCACTGACCGTCAGGATCTCTTGCTCATCACTGTCGATGACGTTTGCATCGATGACTCTATCATCAGCATGTTTGAACTTGATACCACGGACACCGCGGGTACTTCTACCCTGGTCACGTGTTTTCTCGATCTCGAACTTGATACATTGCGCTTTTTTCGTCAAGATAAAGAGGTACTTGGTCTCAGCCGTTGCGATCTTCGCTGTGATCAGTGCGTCATCATCATCAAGAATGATCGCACGGACACCATTGCTTCTGATGTTAGAGAATTCAGAGAGTTTTGTACGTTTGACAATACCTTGTTTTGTAAAGAAGACCAGTGATTTTTCATCGCTGAAGTCGGTTGTAGGTAAGATCGAACGGATCTTTTCGTCTGGAAGCAGGTTGACAAGGTTGACCACCGCTTTACCTTTGGCCGTACGTGAACCCTCAGGGATACGATAGACTTTTAGCCAGTGCAGCTGACCGCGATCGGTGATGAACATCAGCGTGTCGTGTGTCATACAGGTAAAGAAGTTTTTGATGAAGTCATCATCGTAGGTGGTTACGGCAGTTTTGCCTTTACCGCCGCGGCGCTGTTTCTCGTACAGTGTCAACGGTACACGCTTGATGTAGCCACGGTGCGTAATGGTAACGACCATAGGCTCATTTGGAATAAGGTCTTCGATATCGATGTCGTCGTAGTTGTCTTCAATCGATGTACGGCGTTTACCGACATATATGTCGTGAACTTCAGCCAACTCATCGCTGATGATCCCTTTAAGGACCTCTTCGCTTTTAAGGATAGACTCCAGGTACTCGACAAGTGCTAAGACTTCACGAAGTTCGTTTTCGATCTTCTCACGCTCAAGACCTGTCAGCTTTTGCAGACGCATATCAAGAATAGCCTGGGCTTGGATAGCAGAGAAGTCAAACTCGCCGATCAGTCCCTCTTTAGCCTCTTCGGCATTTTGACTCGCACGGATAAGCTTGATGATCTCTTCGATGTGGTCAAGCGCTTTTTTAAGACCTTCTAAGATGTGCGCTTTGGCTTTCGCTTTTTCAAGGTCAAAAATTGTACGGCGGATGATGACCGTTTTACGGTGGTTCAAGAAGTGCTGAAGCATCTCAACAAGTTTAAAGACACGTGGCTCTTGGTTGAAAATAGAGAGCATGATGATCCCGAAGGTCGTCTGCATGTTGGTTGATTTGAACAGGTTGTTAAGAACGATCTCGGTCATGGAATCGCGTTTAAGCTCGATAACAACGCGGATACCTTCGCGGTCTGACTCATCACGGATATCCGAGATGCCTTCGAGCTGTTTGTCTTTTACCAGGTTGGCGATACTCTCGATCAATCGCGCTTTGTTTACCTGGTATGGCAGTTCATCGATAACGATGATATCTCTCTTGCCTTTGATCTCGGTATGCGTCTTGGCACGTACCTTGATGCGTCCGCGACCTGTCTCATACGCATCCATGATCCCTTTTTTACCGAAGATCGTACCACCGGTTGGGAAGTCAGGTCCCTGCACATGCTCCATAAGTTCAGGAAGCGTTGCATCTGGGTTCTCAAGCATAAGGCGAAGTGCCGAGATGATCTCATGTGGATTGTGTGGCGGGATGTTTGTTGCCATACCGACCGCAATACCTGATGATCCGTTAATAAGAAGGTTTGGAACACGTGTCGGCAGTACGTCCGGCTCTTGTGTAGTACCGTCGTAGTTGTCGATCATGTTGACCGTCTCTTTTTCAAGGTCTTTGAGCATCTCACCCGCATACTTGGTCATACGTGCTTCCGTATAACGCATGGCAGCGGCGTTGTCACCATCAACTGAACCGAAGTTTCCCTGGCCGTCAACAAGTTCCATACGCATGGAGAAAGGCTGTGCCATACGGACAAGTGCGTCATAAACAGCCGTATCACCGTGTGGGTGGTACTGACCGATAACGTCACCGACGATACGTGCAGATTTTTTGTACTTTGCACCGGCAGAGAGGTTCAGTTTGTCCATTGCGTATAAAATACGGCGGTGAACAGGTTTAAGTCCGTCACGCACATCTGGAAGAGCACGTCCGATGATTACACTCATCGAGTAGTCGAGGTAACTCGCCTTTAGCGTGTCTTCAATGTTAATGTTTTCGATATCACTATGTTCTATCTTGTCGCTCATTAAATTGCCTTATTGGAGTAAAATTGAGTGATATTACATCAAAACGCCTTAAAGGTGCCTCTAAATGCCGTATAAGGCACAATTTGTATTTTTAAGAGTTCTTTAAGAATGCTGAAAACGCCATAATTTGGAAATATAGTGCATTTGTAATGTGCTGATCACAGTGTGAAATGAGCAGTCGGCATACCTTATAGATTGTTTTTATACAATTGTTGATAAGAACTGGTGTACTGAAAGTTGATTAAAAAATAGGCAGCATGATGAATATGCTACGACATTTTTGTCTTATACTAGCGATTGAAATTAACTTAAAAGGAGTAAGAATGAAAAAGTTCTTATTGGCTCTTCTTCTTTTGCCGACATTCGTGTTTGCAGAAGATACATTGAATACAGGTGATACAGCGTGGATGATGATCTCAACTGCATTGGTACTGTTGATGACACCTGCGGGGCTTGCACTCTTTTATGCAGGTATGACACGTAGTAAAAATATCTTAAATACGTATGCTATGGTTATGGGTGCATTTGTAGTTGCATTTGTAGTTTGGATCATTGCCGGTTACTCAATCGCATTTGGAACATCAGACAGTGCAATGTTGCAAAACGTTGTTGGTGGTCTAGGTAATGTAATGCTTAACGGAATTGCATGGAATGAATTGAGCGGAACATACCCAGCTTACGTATTTATCGTATTTCAAGGTACATTTGCTGCTATTACTGTTGCGATCGCTGCAGGTTCTGTTATAGAGCGTATTAAGTTTTCAACTTGGTTGGTGTTTGTAGCGGTATGGGGACTTGTTGTTTATGCTCCTATTACACACATGGTATGGGGTGGAGACGGTGCACTACTATTTGACCTTGGTGCTCTTGACTTTGCCGGTGGTACAGTTGTACACATGAATGGTGGTCTTGCCGGTCTAGTATTGGCTATCCTTGTTGGTAAGCGTGCAGGTTACCCGTCAATCGCGATGAAACCTGTAAGTGTTATGTTGACAGCAGTCGGTGCTGCACTTCTATGGTTCGGTTGGTATGGATTTAACGGCGGATCTGCATTTGGTGCAAATGAGATCGCCGGTCTTGCTTACATGACAACAACTATTTCTGCTTCTATCGCAGCGATTACCTGGATCGGTCTTGAGTGGTTCGTTTACAAAAAACCAACACTTCTTGGTGCTGCGACAGGTATTATCGCCGGTCTTGTAGCGATCACTCCTGCTGCTGGTTTTGTTAGCGTTGGCGGTGCATTCGTTATCGGTATCGTTGGTTCTGCTTTCGCATTCTACGGTGTAACAGTAATGAAGAAAAAACTTGGTTATGATGACTCTCTAGATGCATTTGGTGTTCACTTCCTAGCTGGTCTATGGGGTGCTATCGCAACTGGTATCTTTGCTCTTAACGATCAAGATCTTCTATGGGACGGTCCACTTAAAGCAAGCGGTGACCGTATTGGACAGATCCTTGTTCAGTTCGAATCAGTGATCGTAGTTGGTCTATTTACAGCGATTGGTACAGTAGTTGTTTATTACATCGCAGTTCTATTGACTGGCGGTAAGCGTGTGAATGAAGAAGAAGAGTCTATGGGTCTTGATGAATCAGTACACGGTGAGCGCGGATTTAATCTATAAGATTATTCCTTTAGCATGAATCTAAATAAGTGATAGTATAATGCTTTCACTTATTACTAAAATTATCAGGAGATAAATTTATGAAAAAAATTGAAGCAGTTATTAAACCGTTTAAATTAGAAGACGTAAAAGACGCACTGGCTGAGATCGGTATTACCGGTATGACAGTAAGTGAAGTAAAAGGTTATGGCCGTCAAAAAGGCCACAGCGAACTTTACCGTGGTGCTGAGTATGTTGTCGACTTCCTTCCGAAGGTCAAGATGGAGATGGTCGTAACTTCAGAGCAGGTCGACGAAGTGGTTAACACAATCGCTGAAGTTGCTGCAACAGGTAAAATCGGTGACGGTAAGATCTTTGTTAGCGACATTGAAAAAGTTGTCAGAATACGTACCGGAGAAACAGGTCCGGACGCTATTTAATTTAGCTTCAGCACACCTTGCACCAAAATTTAGCACTCGGCGTACCGATGTACGCTGTCAGCTAAATATTTGGCACAATCTGCACTAAATCTAAACTAAATAGGTTTTGTTGTGGTTAAGATGAGCTGGGTCTGCCCCCTTGGGTATCGCCATCTTTTTATAATCCAACATCCAGCCTATCAAAAACTTAACACCTCTTCATATAAACATTTATTCATCATACTGTTTAATCTACTATTTCTAATGCTTTGTATAAAATGACAAAAATGTCGCTTCCCTAGGGTTGATGACACACTTTACAAAGGCTTTATGTGCTCGAAACAGACTTTACTTATATTATTGACACCTTCTTTACGCTTTTTGCGATGACACTCATTATCTTTATGGTACCCGGGTTTGCCATGCTTGAGGCGGGGCTTGTACGTACTAAAAACGTTACGTCGGTTCTGACGATTAACACGATGATCTATGCGGTGGCCTCTTTGGCCTTTTTGCTGATCGGTTATAAATACGCCTTTGGTTCATGGGAGAACAGCTCGATGAGTATGTGGGCTGCCTTTTTGTTCCAGATGGCCTTTGTCGGTAAGACGGTTAACATTATGAGTGGTGGTGTGAGTGAACGTGTCCGCATTATTCCTCTGGCGATCTTTACGGTGGTAATGGGTGCGTTTATCTATCCGACCATTGTAAACATCTCATGGGGTGCTGACTTCTTGGACGGTACATTTTTAGACCTTAACATGTATGACTTGGCGGGTTCAACAGTGATCCACTCTACAGGGGGTTGGGCACTGTTAGCAGCTATTATCATTATTGGTGCGCGTAAAGGGCGTTACGTCGGCGATAAGATCCGTGTTATCCCTGCATCTAACATCCCTCTGGTTGTCCTGGGTGCTTTTTTGCTTTGGATCGGTTGGTTCGGTTTTAACGGTGGCTCCGTTGGTTCGATCTCTTCTAAAGAGAGCGCCGATGCTGTTGCCTTGACTATTATGAACACCAACACGGCTGGTCTGGCAGGTGCGATCATGGCAGGGATACTTATGTATATTCGTTACCGCCTTTTTGATATCACGATGATCTTGAATGGGGCATTAGGCGGTCTTGTCGCGGTAACAGCCGGACCAGACCTTTATGATATGTATACACCGATCTTGATCGGTGCCATCGGTGGTGTTTTGGTTGTTTTCGCCGTACCGTTCTTTGATAAACTACGTTTAGATGACCCGGTTGGTGCACTCTCTGTTCACCTTGTGAATGGTGTTTGGGGGACGCTGGCTGTCGGTATCTTTGTTGCTGATGTTTCGTTTATGGATCAACTCAAAGGGGTTGCGGTTGTTGCCGGTTTTGTTTTCCCTGTTTCGTTTGCGCTCCTTTATGCTGTCAATAAGGTTTTTGCATTTAGAGCACCGGATGATATGCAGGTTGAGGGGATGGATGTGAACGAGTGCGGGGTCGAGGCTTACCCAGAATTCAAGCGCGCCATCTAAATTAAAAATTCCAGCTTCGGCGCATCTTGCACAAAAGTTTAGCTCTCGGCGTACCGATGTACGCTGTCGGCTAAACATTTTGCACAATCTACACCTGAGAGCCGTTAAGAAAAAGCCAACTGCTTGGCTTTTTTAGGATCGGAACCAAAGCAGATGTACAAAGTACCTGCGACGGATGACCTTCCTTTTTGTAATATAAGAACTTTTTAAGATGAGCTGCGCCATCTTTCTTACCGCTTACCGCTTACCGCTTACCGCTTACCGCTTACCGCTTACCGCTTACCGCTTACCGCTTACCGCAAAGCGATTCTATAACGCTTCTGTAACACTTGAATCTGTATAATCTCTTTATGAAAAATCGCAAGACAAAATCTTTTTTATATTCTCTTTTTTTGCATGGAACCGTTCTCTTGTTGGTTATTGTGCTTTTTTTGACTTCAGAAAGTGTCAAGAAAGTGGCCGAAGAGAAGCGGTGTAAGATAATGCTGACACAGGTTTGTGAGTGCCCACCTGAGCAAACAGAGTCCAATCCTCCCAGAGTCATCAAACAGAAAAAGCCGCAGCCTAAGAAAATAGTGAAAGCAGAGCCCAAAAAAATCGAGCCTGCTCCTGTTGTTGAAGAGAAGATGGCGGAAGAAGAGCCTGTTGAAATAGAGCAAGAAGAGAGTGCCACCGTTGCAGTAGAAGATCAAGAGGTTAAAGAGCTGATCGTCACTCCGACTGCGCCGGTAGCACTTTCGCCGACCGCACAAAAAGCGATCGATGCACCGCCTTCTGAAAACATTACACCGGAAGACGCTTATGTCAAAGCCCATATTGCCGAGATCATGGCACTGCTCAGAAAAAACCTCTACTACCCTCGAATGGCCAGAAAAAGAGGTATCGAAGGCAAGGTGCTTGTGCGGTTTGAACTCATGGAAAACGGGGATATTAAAAACATTACGGTGATTGAGTCTGCACGAGATGTCTTAGCCCGCTCAGCGATAACGACAATTGAGCGTCTTGACGGTAAATTTCCACTTCCGACAGAGCGCCTGGTGCTGAATGTCCCTATTATGTATCAGCTTAATTAGTTCTGCTTAACAGCGTATAAATCATAATTAATCTATAATAGCGCAATTAAAAACAAGGGTCGATTGTGAGCATTTACAGAGAGTATGACATTAGAGGTATTTTTGAGAAAGAGTTGAACGAAGATACGGTGACAAAGATCGGTTATGCGCTGTCAAAACATATCGACGGTGCGTATGTTGCTGTCGGCTATGATGCGCGTTCACACTCGCCGGCTCTTTTTGAGTACCTTGTGGCCGGTCTGAATGCCGGCGGTAAAACAGTCTTGGGGATGGGACTTGTACCGACACCTGTTAACTACTTTACCAACTACCAGGAGTGGGACGGCATTACGCCTACGGCTTCTATTATGATCACCGGCTCTCACAATCCGCCTGAGTACAATGGTCTTAAAATAACAGTCGACAAAGCCCCTTTCTTCAGTGAAGATATCTATGCGCTTGGCCGTGAGATCGAGACGATGGACTTTCCTGCGAAAGCAGAACGCAAGGTCGTTGAAATTGATGCTCTTGGCCGTTATAAAGCGTTTATGCTCAAAGAGTTCGCCCATCTTAGAGGGATGAAAGAGCGCATTGTCTATGACTGCGGTAACGGGGTTGCAGGTGTCTCCATCGTCGATATTTTTGAGGGGCTTGGTCTTAACGCTAAAGGTATTTACGTTGACCCTGACGGCACCTTCCCTAACCACCACCCGGACCCTTCAGACGAACACAACCTTGTCGATGTTAAAAAGCTGTTGGAAGAGGAGGGTGATATCGCCTTTGCTTACGACGGTGATGCTGACCGTATTGCCGTTTTGACACACAAAAACAACATCAAGGGTGACCAGATGGCACTGCTTTACTCCATGAAGATGGAGAACCCGACCGTTATCGGTGAGGTGAAGTGTTCGCAAGTGATGTATGACGAGCTGGAAAAGCGCGGTGCTACGGCCATTATGTATAAAACGGGTCACTCTAACTTGAAAGTGAAGATGAAAGAGACCAATGCCGACCTGGCTTGTGAGGTGAGCGGCCATATCTTCTTTAAACACCGATACTTCGGTTATGACGATGCGATCTATGCGACATTTAGAATGTTGGAGCTGATCCAAGACGGCATCGATCTGGATGCTGAACTGGCGAAATTGCCGCAGGTCTTCTCAACGGAAGAGATCAAAGTAGAGACGACGGAAAAAGAGAAGTTCTTGTTGATGGATGCGGTTAAAAAAGCACTTCAGACACCACCGGCAGATTTTCCGGCTATTAAAGAGATCATCACTGTAGATGGCGTTCGTGTTATCTTTGACAAAGGGTGGGGCTTGGTACGTGCGAGCAACACAACGCCTGTCTTGGTCACACGTTTTGAATCAACAGAGCTTGAAGAAGCAAAGCGTTATGAAAAAGCACTAAATGCTATAATTACAGAAGCAAAAGAAAAGGTCAAAGTATGAAAACACACTCTCTGTTAATGCCACTGGATATGCATGTTCATCTCCGCGATGGTGAGATGCTGCAAAATGTTGCCAAACTGACCTCATACACCTTCTCCGGTGCAGTAGTGATGCCAAACCTGGTACCGCCTGTTCGAACAAAAGCACAGGTGATAGCGTATAAAGAGCGTATTATGCTTGCTTGCGGTTTAGAGATCAAAGAGGACGAGTTTGATGAGTTTTTTGATGATGAAGGTCTTGGCGGCGGCGATTTTGAGCCATTTATGACGCTCTTCTACGATAATTATGATGAAGACTTTCTTGATGACATTCGTGATGAGATCTTTGGCATAAAACTTTATCCTGCCGGCATTACGACCAATTCAGAAGGTGGTGTAAAAGCCTTTGATATCGAAGCGATGCGCGAGACCTTAGAGGCGATGGCACGCATGGATATTCCTCTTCTTGTACATGGCGAGACCGATGGTTTTGTGATGGACAGAGAAGAAGAGTTCATGAGTATCTATGAACTGCTTGCGATGAACTTTCCTGATCTAAAGATCGTTATGGAACACATTACTACCAAAGCAGCGGTAGAGATGCTAGATAAATATCCAAACCTTTATGCGACAATTACGGTGCAGCACCTTCTGATCACGCTTGATGATGTAGCTGGCGGCATGATGCAGCCGCACCTCTTCTGTAAACCGATCGCTAAACGTCCGGAAGACAGAGAAGCCCTTCTTGATGTTGCACTTAACGCCCATCCAAAAGTGATGTTCGGTTCTGACTCTGCACCGCACCCACAACACGCTAAAGAGTCATGTGGTTGTGCCGCGGGTGTCTTTACTGCGCCGATCGCACTGCAAGTCCTATGTGAACTCTTTGACAAACATGGTAAACTAGACAACCTTCAAAGCTTTGTTTCGGACAATGCTCAAAGCATATATGGTATCTGTCCCGAGTTTAAAGAGGTGGTTTTAGAAGAGAGACCATTTACTGTTCCGGCCAAATATGGTGAAGTGGTACCGATGTATGCCGGTGAGACAATCGGTTGGAGTATCGAAGACGTACTTTAGAGGCGCCATATAACGATCAGGGAGATAGATGCTTTTCACTTATACCTATCATACCCCATCATATCTTGATGGCAAAGGGGTCTCTTTTGCCTAATATTTTACTGCTTGAAGATGACCCGCTTTTGGGTGAGACCCTGGAAGACCTGTTGGATGAAGAGGGCTATACCCTGACCTGGTGTAAAAATGGTCAAGAGGCTTTGGACGCTTCTTTCAATGACAAGTTTGATCTCTACCTTTTCGACATCAATGTCCCTTTGATCAACGGGTTGACCCTGCTGGGCGAGCTGCGCAGTGCTGATGATATGACACCTACTATCTACCTTACCTCCCATCAAGAGAAGTCCATAATGCAAGAGGGCTTTGAAAATGGGGCGGACGACTTTATTAAAAAACCTTTTGACAGTGATGAGTTGCTTCTGCGTATTCAAGCGCTGCTTAGACGGACTCAACGCCGAGTCAGTGAGTGTGTCGGTACACTCTGTATCGATCCGGATCGATTTGTTATTTATGAGAACAGAAAGGAGTTGACCCTCTCGAAAAAAGAGTACACTCTCCTGGCCCTTTTGATGGAGAGCGGGGGTAAGACCGTCTCAAAAGAGATGATCATTGATGCCCTCTGGCCGCATAATGCCAGTGCCAGTGATGGTTCTATCCGTGTCTTGATCAACCGTCTAAAGCAAGAGCTCTCATCGGTAGAGGTCCAAAACGTTCGCGGGATAGGGTATCGTCTTGTTTCGTAATGTACAGATCTCCATCTTTGTCTTTTTTGTGATGACAACACTGCTCATCATTACACTCTTCTTCTATCTTCAAGAGGCCGTGGCTTTGCCGTATCTCATAGGCATCATCCTGTTGTTGGTCATCATTGCCGGTGTTGCTATTGCAAAGCTCTCTATTGAACCGCTTCGTGAACATTTCAATCAGTTGGAACACTTCTCTAAAGAGATACTGCATGAGCTGAACTTGCCGATCAACACGATCATGACCAACACCGCAATGTTAAAAAAGAACATGGAGGATGAACGTTCACTCAAACGTTTTAGCCGTATCGAGGCCGCCTGCGGTATGCTCCAGGAGCGGTATAAAGAGCTGGATTATCTGATCAAGAAACAGATGCAGCATGAGCAGATCGAACAGTTTGATGTGAGAGAACTGGTACAAGAGCGTCTGAAGTTACTCAGGCCTCTCTACAGTCATGCTTCGTTCAGAGAAGATTTAGAAGCTATTAGTGTAAATATCGATAGAATAGGCCTAGCTAAAGTGATCGATAATATTATAGACAACGGGGTGAAATATTCGCCGCAAAACGCTGAGATTGTTATTGTAAGCCGCGATAAAAAACTAAGTATAAGCGATAATGGTCGGGGCATGGATGAGGTTGAACTTTTTCAGGTCTTTGACCGTTATTATCAGAGTGATGAGAGTGACCTTGGTTTTGGTATCGGACTTGGTCTGGTCAAAAATTATTGTGATCGATATAAGATAAAACTGCATGTGGACTCTAAAAAGGGTGAAGGCACCTCAATGCAGCTAGATTTTTCAGGAGTAGCGTAGATGGATTCAGCAGGTTGGTTAGAGTTAGCAGAACAGGCACTTGACTATGGTGTCATGGGTACACTTGGCGTGATGAGTGTGGTCGCTCTGTGGATGTTTATTGAACGTATGATGTTTTATAAAAGTATTAAACTCGAAGAGTATGACAATAAAGAGCTTTTAGAGATCGATCTTACGGATAATCTTTCGGTCCTCTCCGCTATTGGTGCGAATGCCCCTTACGTCGGTCTTATTGGAACGATCATTGGTATTATGATCACTTTTTACGGTCTAGGTGAAGTGGGAACAGTCGATACTAAAAAAGTGATGACAGGACTTGCCCTTGCACTTAAGGCAACGGCATTTGGTATTGTCGTTGCTATTCCGGGTATTGTTTTTTATACGATTGCGATGCGTAAAGTAGAGCGCTTAAGTGCGATTTGGGATGCGAAATTTTCCAATAAAGAGACGGATGTTTAATGAAACAGCGTAGGAAGTTCGATCAGATCAATGTTATTCCAATGATCGATATTTTATTGGTACTCTTGGTAATGGTCATTACGACGGCGACTTTTATCAAGCAGGGGATTCTACCGATTGAACTTCCTGATGCAAAATCTTCTGAAAAAAAAGAGGACCAAAAAGAGTTTGACATCTACATCACCAAAGAGGGCAAATATCATCTCGACAAAAAAGAGATCTCCATTGTTGATCTTGAGAGCAGATTAAAAGAGATATCAAAAGATCAGACAGTGGTACTGCGCTCTGATAAAGAGGCAAACTTCCAGCATTTTGTTACGGTGATGGATATCTTGAAGAGGCTGGAACATAAACAGCTTTATATCGTGACAAAAGAGTAACGATGTTAGAGAGACTCTTCCAACCGGCTATAAGGTTGATGCAAGGGCTTTCTCCTGTTTTTAAAAATCTTCTGTTACTGCTCAGTGCACTTCTGTTAGTGGTGGGATTTAGTTTTTACACACTGCATTATGGACTCTCCCTAACACCTTATCTTGCTTTACTTCTCCTGTTTTTATCGGCTTGGGCCTACTTTTATATTGCGTATATGCTCAGTCTTAAACAGAGTATTTTTCAAGTTACAGAGACACTTGCCGATGTGGCAAAGGGAAGTTATCACACACGTCTGAAACGCTCAAGTGCAAGTGAGTTTGACCTCATTACAGAGGCAAGTAACGAGATGTTGAACTATCTAGAAAAAAACAGCGCTTTTCTTGAAGAGTATAAGCGTGTGGTTGATGCAAGCTCACCGGTTGTCAAGACGGATGTTGATGGACATATCACTTATGTTAACGAGGCCTATGAAACGCTGAGTGGTTTCACTCTGGATGAGTTAAGAGGCAACTCACATGCTTTAGTACGTTCTGCTATGACAAGTGACATTTATCTTGAGACATTTTGGAAGACGATATTAGACAAAAAGATATTTAAAGGCGAGTTCCAAAACATTGACAAAAAAGGCAAGCCATTTTATATCGAGTCAACGGTTGTACCGATCTTGGACGAGAAGGGCGAGATCTTTGAGTTTATCTCTATTATGTTTGATATTACGGAGAGAAAAGAGCAAGAGCGTGAACTTGAACGTCAGTTATATGTTGATACGTTAACCGCACTGCCAAATAGAAGCGCTCTGCATAGAGTATTAGAACTATACAGTGGTCATAAACTGATGTTGATCAATGTCGATGATTTTAATACCATCAACACGATCTATGGTGAGCGTATTGGTGATGAACTGATTCTACAGCTTGCCAATAAACTTCAAGAGATGCTCTCCAGTGAAAACCTGACACTCTTTCGTCTTAGCGGAGATGAATTTGCGATCTTAGCTAACAGTAAGGTACCTAGGGACTTTTTTAGAGAAGATGTTGTTATGATCGCACATCAACTGAGTCCTATAGAGTTACAATGTTCAGCTCATATCATCACCGTTCGAGCACGTATCGGCGCTGTCTTGGACGCTAAAAATGAAAATCTTCGTTCATTAGTCTCCATGGCTAGTTTAGCGCTGCGTGATGCAAAAAAATGCAAACAGTCGTATGCTTTTTATTCAGAGATAGCAGATAAGACTTTACATCTTGAAGAGAATCTTTTGACCTTGGAGATGTTGGATTTTGCACTGAAAAATAGATCTGTGAAGGTCCATTTTCAGGCCATCGCCAATACTATGACACATGAGATCGAGAAGTTTGAAGCCTTGGTTCGTATTGCTGACCAAAACGGTAAGATCCACTACCCTAATGAGTTCATTGCGATTGCAAAAGGTGCCCGACTTTATAGTGAACTCTCCAAAGAGGTCTTTGCCCAGACACTGGAAATGGCAAAAAACAACCCCTCTTTTGATTTCTCTTTTAATATCGAAATGGCTGATATTTTAGATCCTAAAACCAGTAGTTTTTTACTGACTAAACTGCGCGCTTCCAACTGTGCTGAGAGAATTGTTTTTGAACTGGTCGAGTCAGAAGAGCTTGAAGGAAGTGAACAGGTCTATCACTTTTTTACACTGATAAAAGAAGAAGGCTCTAAGATCGCCATTGATGATTTTGGCAGCGGATACTCAAACTACGCATACCTGATGAAACTGGGCGTTGACATCGTTAAGATCGATGGCTCATTAGTGGCTGATATTACGACAAACCTTAATAATAAACGAATTGTGAAGTCCATCATCAACATCATCCATGACCTCGGAATAAAGGTGATCACTGAGTTTGTTGAAGATAGAGAGACCTATCAGATGGTGGTACTTTTAGGTGCCGATTATGCGCAAGGACACTTTATTGAAAAAGCGACGGGTATTGATGTCAAGACACTTTTGCAGATAGAGAATGAGACTAGTTTAGTACATGACAGCCCCTACAAAAACACCTTGATATAGATATAATCTAAATATTTATAGCCAAGTGTTCTCATAAAATATCCATAAACAAAAGATTATATCTAGCCAATCTATAAGCAGCTTTTAAATGAGAAGGGTTGTATATAGCATTTCTCTTAGTATGCCAGAAGGCGTCATGCTTTATAATCAACAGATGAGAATATTTATGATGATCTTTACACTGCTGATTCTTTTGAAAGCAGATGAGTGGACATTGGTGAAAGCGAAAAATGGCATTACTGTCTACACCCGTGAAGTTGAAGGTTCGGGCTACCTGGAGTTCAGAGGTGAGACGACTGTTAAGAGTAGTGTTGATGCCCTAGTGGCAGTTTTGTATGACACACCCATCGCTCCTGAGTGGCTGCATGACTGCAGCTTTGCAATGACCTTAGAAGAGATAGGTTTCGAAGATAACTACATCTTCCATATCTATGATCTTCCTTTTCCTGTCAGTAACCGTAAAGTGATCTTGCACTCAAAACTCTCTTATACAGAGGAAGGTGCGCGCTTAGATACGGAGGAAGCCAATAGTTTTTGTGACAATAAGAAGCTTAGCCGATGTCAAAAAGTCAAAGAGGAAGGTCTCATCAAGGTCCCCAGGTCTCGAGGGCATTATCTGTTTATCCGAATAAACGAAAAGAGCAGTAAAGTCATTTGGCAACAACATATTGAACCGGGCGGTAGCATTCCCGACTGGTTAGCTAATGCTCTGGTAGTGGATATCCCTTACAACTCGTTACTGCATCTAAAAGAACTTGTCAAAGATGAAAATTATCATGATATGACGGCGATCAAATTGAGACATATGTGGTTAGAACAGTACCAGCAATTTCATTGAGATCTTTTAGAGGTGCCCTTAATAATAAAAAGTGCAGAAACGAT
>JBATWM010000103.1:0-42655 GCA_049672605.1 Sulfurimonadaceae bacterium | reverse complement strand
CCCTTAATACTAAAGTCACATAGTATTTTAGAGGTGCCCTTAAGAAACTTCTGTTTACAATAAATTTATTATTTTCTCGTCAACGGAGCGTCCCATCTTTTCTAAAACAGCACAATATGCTTTTCGCATTGTAATTTTTATGTCCAGTGATACAGAGAGACTCTTTTCTGCAGCCTATATTCATGAAAAGATCGATATTCCTTACAAATACCTCACTATGTTGATGACGAAATTGGCAAAAGCCGACCTTTTAGACGTAACACGTGGACGTAATGGCGGTTTTTCGCTGAGTCGTAAAGTAAGTGAGATCTATCTGATTGATGTGCTGAATGCTATTGGAGAGAACAATTGTACCAATTGCGCTTTTTCTGAAAGTGATTGTGATGAGCTCAATCCATGTTCACTGCATGATGTCTATAAGATCCCTAAACAAGCACTTGTTGACATGTTGACAACGACATCGCTGGTGAACATTGACCCGAAATTGCTTTAACAACTATTCCAGGTAAAGACTTCTAACTAAGCCAGGCCTCTGCCTGGCTCTTTTATCTCTTAATTAAACTCTTTTAGTCACTTCAAGAAGATGGTAGCCAAACTGTGTTTTGATGGGGCCTACAACCACACCTACATCAGAAGAGAAAACGGCTTTGTCAAACTCAGGTACCATTTGACCCGGTCCAAATTCACCCAGGTTTCCGCCATCACGGCTTGATGGACACTTAGAGTGAGCTTGCGCTACCGTCTCAAACTTTGCACCGTTTTCGATCTCTTTTTTTAACTCTAAACATTTTTCTTCGCTATCTACGAGAATGTGTCTTGCTTCTGCTCTTGCCATTTTGGCTCCCTTTTTTGTTTGTGAAAGTATAACATGGCTAAGTGCTAAGAAAGATGGCGAAGCTCATCTTACCCCATACTCAACTTTGGAAAAGTTTCAGATTTAGTGCAGATTGTGCAAAATGTTTGGCCGACAGCGCAGAAGAACCAACAGTTCACTACAGCGAACGACTAAATCGTGAGTCGTGCTAGTGTGCGTCGAGAGCCAAACTTTTACGATGCGGCATTTAGTGCCACCCTGCATAGAGTTTTAGCTCCTTATATGCAAGATGTGCCGAAGCTGGAACTTTTTTTAGCTGAATCCAAACTCTTTTTCTGTCTTAATCGTCTTTTTGAGTGCAAAGACCCCAATGTATTCAAGGTTCTCGACTTCATACTCTTTTTTACCACTCGGCAGGTTAATCGTAAACTCATCACCAACACACTTGCCCATCATCATTTTAGAGAGAGGGGCGTGGATCGTGATAAGACCGTTTTCGGGTTCGCTTTCATACAGACCACAAATGGTATAGACCTCTTCTTCGTCAGTATTGAGGTTTGTCAGTGTAATGGTTGAGCCAAAATGGGCACGAGTGTGGTCGAGTGTTGAGGGGTCAATGATCTGTGTTTTATGAAGGAGTGCATTAAGATAGAAAAGGCGTTTGTCAATATGACGAAGTTTCTCTTTTGCCGCATGATAATCTGCATTTTCACTGCGGTCACCCAAGGCGGCTGCAACCTCTTTTTCACGACTGACCTTTGGTTTTTCAACCTCTTTGAGGTATTTAAACTCTCTGGTTAGAAGATCGTAACCGTCTTGGGTTATCGGTTCTATTGGCATTATTATCTATTACTTCTTAAAACCTAAAATATAAAATGTGTTTTTATTTCCGACCTGCTTTAGAGCGACCTTATACTTGTCTGCAAAATGGTTTATCTTTTCAAGTGCCTCTTCTGTGCGCTCCGGGCTTGGTGCTTCTACTTTGATCTTGAAAAAATCTTCACTGTTAGACATCGTAATATGGGAATCGTCCACTTTTAGATGTTCATTCAGATCCAAGATATGTTTTTGGATCTTGTCAAAAGATACTGTGTTATCGACAATTCTGTCAAACTGACTTAAAAGTGCTTCATTTGGTGCATAACCAAGTTGTTTTAACATCGCTTCGTTGTTCATTTTCTACCTTGTGGGCATCTCAAAAGACCCTTATTTTTTTTATGACTAAAGATTCTATCATAGAATTTATTTACTCAGACAACTTTTCAAAACGGTTCAAAAAGAATGTGATATCTTCGTTTTACAGAACTCTCTGCGGTACAGGTCTCATAGGCTTTTGCATATTTATCTGCCTCATCACTTTGTCCATACATGTTGGCAAGGACTTTGTTGACTTCACAGATCTCTGTCGCTTTCAAGTACCACTCCAGAGCTTGCTGACGGTTAGCTCTTACCCCTTGACCGTTCATATAGAGTTCGGCTGCCATCTTTGCGCCCAAACTGCTTCCTCCGTTGGCTGACTTCAATATGAGGTCAACCCCATACTGAATTCTACGAAGGTTCCGTGGTCCGATAATAAACAGTTTTCCCATCTTTGCCGTGGCGTCAAGATTACCAAGTTTAGAGGCATCACGATAATACTCTAACGCAACATTAAGCGCGTTTCCAGTCTGTGGTGCCACGATGAGAGAGCCTTGCGTATAGTTGCTGCGCCAGTAAGCATCACCCATAATCTCCATCGCTGTATCGTTACCCTTTTTTGCGGCTTGATTTGTCAAAAAAAGTGCGATTCTGAAATCTGGACGAATAATGACATCAATAGAAAAGAGGTCTCCCAAGAGAAGGTAACTCTCTGCCGAAGCATCATGTCGGTTTCCTGCAAGATCTTTACTCACATCCATCAATGCATCACGAATGTCTCCTTTTGGAACATTGACCAAGGACTCCGTTACTTTATGATAGCCATCTCTGTTTTGACTTTGTGTAAAAAGAATCAGACTAACGCCTAACTGCCCTTTTCCCTCATTTTGCACCGAACGTTCCAACCATGTTTTTGCCTCTTTGGTAGAGCCCTTTGCATAATAGAGAAGCCCCAGATCGTACATTGCAGGGATGTTCCCTTTCATCGCATTGGTACGGGCATAGGTAATAGCGCGGTTGATGTCGCCTTTATCAAACGCGTTCTTCATCGCTTCAAAGTCATTTCCAAAGAGAGCGAGCGCCATAAACAGCAGTAGTAAGATTTTCATATATTCGCCTTCGATATCTATTCTTAGTTATAATACTCAAAATTTATTTAAGAGCTTCTCTGCGATCACTACAAGATTATTGGAGATACTCTGTTTAGTGGGAAATACACACGTGAAAAATCTTCTAATACGTTTGACTGTAGGATTATACGAACAAGATATTGACAATGATGAGATGGAACATGTTCAAAAATGGCTCGCTAAAGGCTACCTAGTAAAAGAGGACAAACTCTACCGTCTCCCTTCAAAATACCGCGCAGGCTCAATAATGATGATGAAACAGGGTTCTGCTTTTCTCCGCGTCGTCGGTGCAAATGTCCGTGATCTCTACATCGATGAACACGATTTATACGATGCCAAAGACGGTGACATTGTCATCGCCCAGCGGCTAATGGGAAAACGCGGCGGACCAAGCGCTAAGGTCATTGAGGTCCTCGGACGTGCTGAAACTTACAGTGTCGCTATGCTTACGGTCAAAGAGGGGCATAAAAGCCTGGTCGACATTCGCACCGGCTACCCTGCAGGTGTCCCGCTTAGCGCTGATGAACTTGCCAAATATGACGAGGGTACCCTTTTCAAGATCAACAACCAGACCAGTGCAGTCATGGAAGAGTTGGGGCATATCAGCGACCCGAAAGTCGATGAGAAGATCGTACTGGCACAGTTCAACAAACACGATGCCTTTGAAGAAGATGTCCTCGAGCTGGCACAGAGTTTTGACAAAAATGTCGATGCCTCGCTCTATCCTGACCGCAAAGACCTGCGTGAGCTTCCTTTTTGTACCATTGACCCCGTCACGGCCAAAGATTTTGATGACGCCATCTGCTACATTCCACAAGAGAACATCCTCTACGTCGCCATCGCTGACGTAAGTGCCTATGTCGAGCCTTTCGGTCCGATCGATGCCGAAGCGATCTACCGCAGTTTCTCGATCTACCTGCCGCACCGCTCCATTCCGATGCTGCCGCGCCAGCTCTCCGAGACGCTCTGTTCACTTCAGCCCCATGTCGACCGTCTCTCCTTTGTCTTTGAGATGCATCTTGAGGGTCTGAAAGTGGTGAAAACCGAACTTTACGAGGCCATCATCCACTCCAAACGCCGTTTTACCTACGAAGAGGTCGATCTCTTCTTCGAAGGCGGTCTAACTGCCAAGAACAGTGAGGAAGAGCCTGTATTTGACTACCTGCCCAAACTGCGTGAGCTGACCGACGCCCTGAAAGAGGAACGCCTGAAACGCGGTTATGACTTCCATTCCGAAGAGATCGAGATGGAGCTTGATGAGAACCAGATGATCCTCTCGACCACGACAAGCGAAGAGACCCCCTCTCACGGCCTCATCGAAGACTGTATGCTCCTGGCCAACAAAGCCGCGGCCTCGCGTTACACCCACGGCGTCTTCCGTATCCACGAACCCTCAAGCCCTCTTAAGTTGCAAAGCCTCTACCAAGAGCTGGCAGGCATCGGCATCATCGTTGAGCCTAAAGAGTCTATGAAAGAGACCATCGACTTTATTCAAGCCGAAGCGCTCAAGCGTGATCTTGTCAGTGAGGTCGACACGCTCATCATCCGTGCACAGATGCAGGCACGTTACGCGCCTGACAATGTCGGTCACTTCGGGCTTGGTTTTGATGCCTACACCCACTTTACCTCCCCTATTAGACGTTATTCAGACCTCATCGTTCACCGTCATCTTAAGGCTCTGCTTGCTAAAGATACCGAAGAGAGCTCATACGTTCTTCGCAACATCGATGCACTCTGTTTCAGTATCAGTGAAAAAGAGCGGGAGGCATCGAGTATTGAGATCCGTTTTATGCAGCGCAAATTTGCCCGTTGGGCCAATGAGCTGATAGGCCAGGAGTTTAAGGCCCGTGTCAACAGTACCGATCCAAGCTACACGGCAGAGATCCTGGAGCCGATAATCGGTGCCGAGGTCAACCTCAGTGTTGCGACCTCTGTTACCCTTTTTGATGACATCATCCTTCGTATCGACAATGTCGATCTTGCCGCAGCAAGGATCAACGCAACTCTTGTCAAAAAGCTTGACCACGACCCGATGGAGCTAAGTTAGATGTACCGTAAAGAGCTCGACAACCTTATTCGAAGCGGCAGTAAAGTACGGGGGATCATGCTCTATGGCGAGAGCCACTTTCTCATCGACTACTATCTACGGTTTTTTAGCAATATCCCAGATGCCAATGTCCTCAGTCTCTACCATGATGAGTATGACTTCAACAGGGCCAAAGCCCACCTCTCTCAAGGCTCGCTCTTTGGTGACCAAAATCTTCTCATCATCAAAAATGAGAAAAAAGTCCCTAAAAAAGATCTTGACACCCTGCTTGAGATGGTACAAAAAAACCCGGACAACACCTTTCTCTACGCCTATTTCGGTGACGACATGAAGACCTCCGCCAAGGCGTTTAATAAAAAGTCCGGCGGTGTCGAGGTGCGTATGTTCCCGCCCTTTGCGAGTGAGGCGAAAAACATGCTGTTACAAGAGGCGCAGCGTTTAGGTGTTCAACTCGACAGCTACAGTGCCAACCACCTCATAGAGTCCCAAAACGGCGACCTCTCTCTTGCCTTTAATGAGCTCACCAAACTCCAGATACTGGGTCGCCCCGTCTCCTCTAAAGATATCGATGCCCTGGTCTATGGTGTCGGCGAGGTGAAGATCGATCAGTTTATCAACCATCTGCTTGCCAAAAAAGATTTCAGAGTTGAACTGCTGCGCATCTTGGAGAGCGGTGAAGATGAGATCCGTATCATCACCGCGATCAGCTCTTTTTTGACCCAGCTCTACCTCTTTTATGCCAACATCAAGATCCACGGCATCGCAGACTCAAGAGCGATACTCGGTTATAAACTGCCGCAGAAGATAGAGCAGGAACGTGCTCAGCAGAGCATCCGTTTTAAACAGCATCAGTACGACGCTATGTTGAACCTGCTGTTAGAAAATGAGTTAAAGATGAAGTCGAGCGGCGGCATGGACAAAAATGCCCTGCTCTTGGCAACACTCATCAAATTACAAAGTTATATTTAGAACATACATGACAACATTGACCCCAGAACGGCAAGAAGAAGTAGCAAAAAAAGATGATTACATCACGCTAAAAGAGATGCAGCTTAAAGCCTATAAAGTACTCAATGAGTCTCTAGAGTTTGCGGATGATGACTTTGAAAAGTCTGTTATTCAAGAAGAGATGGCGCCCTTGGCAAAAGAGATCAAAACCTTGGCACAACAAAAGATCAAAGAGATCGAAGCCTATTCTTGAGTGCAAATCTCACACTTCTGCTTTCCTTTGAAGCTGACTAGGGTTTTAGAGGTACCCTAAGGTTATCGCACTAAAAAGTGGTCTTCGGTCAATATCTTCATCCATGCATCGTTGACTAAGTTCTTGGAGATAGCGGTACTCTTGAGAATTATCATCGTCACAATACTGCAGAAGATCATCAAGCAGACACCCAAACGCACGTACTTCGATCTTTTCAAAACCTCTGTTGTTCACATCATAAAAACTCGCTGCACCAAAGTCTCCAAAATAACAGTGATTGTCTTCTCTGTTGATGAGAATGTTATGCGCGTATAGATCACCATGCATCAGACCTCTTGAGTGTAGGTGTTCTGATGCTGAGACCATTGCTCTTGCGACACAATAAATTGTCTCAAGGTCAAAGCTACATCCTTCAGAAAAAGTATCACGCGTACAGGTGTCAAAGTTAGGAGCAAGTCCTAAATTCTCATAGTGAGACGGAATCAACTCTAACACAAGTCCTAAGGGCTCTGAACCTTTGATCTTAGCATGAACACTAATAAGATGGGAATGTTCGCCTGTACTCATGTAAGCGTTCATCTCATCATGGGCGTAGCCATCACTTGTCACGGCCCCTTTAAAGAGTTTTACGGCGACCTCAGCATTCAAGCTCTTGTCGTACCCTCTGTATATCTGCCCTGAAGCACCCTCGCCTAAAAGCTCACTCATCTCTAAACTTTCATACGCTACTTCATCTAACTTAGCCTCAGGACTAATCGAACAAGGGTTGCCTGAAAAGGCAAGCCACGACAGTTTTGGCAGCTTCAAGAGCCAATCCGGAATCTCAATGAGTTGATTAGCCGAGAGTCGCAATAGCTCCAGGTTTTGACACCTTGACATCTCTTCGGGCAAAGAAGTGAGCTGATTACCGGCTATCGGAAACTTTTGTAGCTTCTTCAATTTACCTATGGAGCGCGGCAGGGTTTTGAGTTTGTTGTCGGTTAGAATAAGCCAGCTGATGCTGAGTGGCAAGATGTCTTCGTCAAAGGTCTCTATCTGGTTGCCTTTAAACCCTAGCATGTAGAGGTTTTCACAGTGTTTAAAAGCAGAAGGCACTTCAGTAAAAAGGTTAAAAGAGAAAAAGGCGATCTTGAGTTTTTTCAGTCGGCTAAGATCAGGAAGTTCTGAGAGTTGATTGTGGCTCAGGTCCAATATTTCCAAGGTATCGGCTAAGGAAAAGACTTCATCTGGAAAGCTTGTCAGGTTTTCTGAAAGGGTAAGACGCTTCACGCCCTTTAGTTTACCACGCTGTAAATCTGCCAAAGTGTGCATCATTCTCTTTTTAACGAATGGTATCAAAAACACTCTTCAAGCTTTTACTTTTGCTGAATTAGAGGTCAGCTTGATATAATACGCAAAAAAAAAGATTCTTATGATCCAATTTTCCAACGTTTCCAAAGCCTATGGCAGCCAAGAGCTCTTCAGCAACATCACCTTTAAACTCAACCCCGGTAATAAAATGGGCCTAGTCGGTCGTAACGGTAGCGGTAAGTCAACCATGTTTAAACTCATACTCGGTGAAGAAGAGCCGACTGAAGGCAATGTTGTCATCCCTAAAAATTATAAGATCGGTGCCCTGCGGCAGCACCTCACCTTCACAGAAAAGACACTCCGCGAAGAGGCTGCACTGGCACTCGAAGATGATATGAAATGGGACACCTACCGTGTTGAGAAGATCCTTTTTGGTCTTGGGTTTGAGCAAGCAGACTTAGACAAAAGCCCTCTTGATTTTTCAGGTGGTTATCAGATCCGTATTAACCTCGCTAAGCTACTGGTCACTGAACCGAACCTTTTGCTTCTCGATGAGCCTACCAACTACCTCGACATCCTCTCTCTACGCTGGTTAAAGTCCTTTTTACGTGCCTTTCAAGGCGAGGTTGTTCTTGTTACCCACGATCGTGACTTTATGGATGGTATCTGTACCCACACCATGGGTATCATTCGTCGTGACCTTTTTATGATCCCCGGCGATACACACAAGTTCTACGCACAATTGGCTGAAAACGAAGAGCTGTATGCGAAACAGAAAGTCTCTCAAGACAAAAAAGTAAAAGAGCTCGAAGAGTTTATCGCTAGAAACAAGGCACGCGCGTCTACTGCTGCACTGGCCCAGTCCAAGGTCAAACAGTTAGAGAAGATGGATCTAATGGAAGACATCGGTTTTGACAGCACGCTGAAGTTTGACTTTCAGTTTAAAGACACTCCGGCTAATGTCCTTCTTGATGTTCAGGACATCAGCTTTGGTTACACTCCAGACAACGTCCTCTTTAAAAACATCTCTTTTACCATCGAAAAAGGGCACTGTCTTGCGATCATCGGTAAAAATGGTGTGGGTAAGTCAACACTGCTCAACAACCTCGCCAAAGAGCTTACCCCACTGAGCGGTAAGGTCCAGTATCACGGGACTACCGTCACTGGACACTTCGGCCAAACCAACATCTCCAGGCTCGATCCCAAAAGCAACGTTATGGATGAGATCTACGCAGCAAACCCGAAACTCTCAGCCGCAAGTGTCAGAAGTATCTGTGGCGCGATGATGTTCAGTGGTGACAACGCGGAGAAAAAAGTCTCTCTACTTTCAGGTGGAGAGAAGAGCCGTGTGATGTTGGGTCAAATACTTTCACGTCCATCCAACCTCCTCTTCCTCGATGAGCCGACACACCACCTTGACATCGATTCTATTGAAGCCTTGACCGTCGCTATTAAAAACTTTCAAGGTTCATCTATCATCGTCTCTCACTCCGAAGAGCTGCTGCGACGTGTTGCCGACAGACTCATCATCTTCTCCAAAGACGGTGCAGAACTCTTTGATGGCGGTTATGATATGTTTTTAGAGAAAAAAGGGTGGGACGAAGACGAAGTCGAAGAGACAACCCCTAAAAAGCAAAAAAGTTCAAACCCAATGAGCAAAGAGAACAAAAAGCTCAAAAACGTCATCACCAAAGAGCGTTCACGTGCTACTTCTCCGCTTCGAAAAGAGATCGAAAAAGCAGAGAAGTTTATCATGGAGAGCGAAACACAGATCGCCAAGTACCATCAAGAGCTTGTCGAAGCCTCAAACACCAATGACAACGCTAAGGTCATGGAACTTTCTCAATTGGTCTCTAAACTTGAAACTGAGGTTGAAGAGAAGTTTGAGCGTATGGAAAGTGCGCAAACTGAGTTAGATGCACTGATGGCTGAGTATGAAGAGAAGTTGGTTGCTTTAGAGGGGTAGTCTTATATATGTGTTCCCAAGTACAACTTGGGAACAAGTAAAAAAACAGGAGCGATAGATGAGAATAATTCTTTTAGTCATGCTAAGTGTTGGTTTATCCTTAGCATCTGATGTATTAATCGATAGCAAAACAGGATTAATGTGGCAAGACAATAGTGCTACAAAAAATACAAAAAAAGATTGGCAAGGGGCATTGGCTTTTTGTAAAGATTTACGTTTAGCGGGGCATGATGACTGGCGACTTCCAAACGTTGAAGAGCTAGAAAGCATAATCGAATTAAGTCAAAATGATCCCGCCATTAAAAATGGGTTTAAAAATGTTGGTGATTCAGGCTACTATTGGTCCTCTTCTGAAGATGAGTCAGACGAGGCATCTGCGCGGATGATGAACTTTAAACGTGCTTACGATTACATTAATTATAAGACTTATAAGCGTTATGTTCGCTGTGTTCGAAAATAAAAAGATAAGTATACGGGGTGAAACACCATCACCAAAGAGCGTTCACACGCCACCTCTCCACTTCGAAAAGAGATCGAAAAAGTAGAGAAGTTCATCAACGTTTTGAAGTTGCGCAAGAAGAGTTAGATGAGTTGATGGCGGAGTATAAAGAGAAGTTGACTGCTTTAGAGGGATAGGATTCACCTGACCCTTTTGATAAGGTGAGAAGAGAACGTTTAGAAACTGAAGATTAGATACTTCTCTTATTGCTCTCCCTGCGTAAGCAGTTGGTCGAGATGGTAGAAGAGGTTCGGATACTCCTGTTTGATTTCGGTGACCAGCCAGTCCAGATCGAGCTTCACGATGGTGCTCTCCGGACGGCTTTGTGCCAGCCGTTTGATCCTCTCCATCGCCACTACCAACACATCATAGTAGTCTATCGGGTATCGCTGCCATATCGCTTTTTCGAGTTTTAAACGAAAGGTCTCGTCCTGAGACGACGCGAACATGGCGATCATTTTTGAAAGTGCCGGAGCCGAAGTCATCGTATAGGAGTGGTCATTTTCGTCGATGATGACCCACGGCCGTTTTTCGTCCCAACTCCCCTGCAGCAACTCCAGCTCTTTGTGGCGGTCATCGATACCGGGCCTCATTTTGACAATCGTCATCTCCGCTGCATTGATGTTGAGTGTTTCGGCGATCTGTCCGAGATGTTTTTGTAGATGTTCGGGAAAAGTCATGATGAAACCTTCATGTAAATAGTATTTGTTAACTCTCTTATTATCATAGCAAAAAAGCAGAGAGTGCACATACAAATCATGCTGCACGCTTTTAGACACTGTTTACTTTCTCTCGTTCCCATCGTCCTCGATGGGAATGCATACATACACTCCAAACTACATCCCAGGGGTTGAATCTCCACTTTTCAAATCTTCCCCAAGTTCCACTTACAAGCTCTCTTGATAATATAATAGTCAGATATTCCACCATTATGTTAACATTGACTTAACACTTCAAGTTTACTATGATAGTTACAGTATCTTATGAAAACGATACTGCCTATACAACGGGGAGACGATGAAAAAAATTCTTTTAGTCGAAGATGACCTGAACCTTGGCGCCACACTGCAAGACTATCTGGAAGTCGAAGCGTTTGACGTTACCTGGGTAAAGGATGGACAACAGGCACTGGATGCGACCTATGCAAAAGGTTTTGACCTGCTTCTGCTTGATGTCAACGTCCCCTTTATCAACGGCTTTGAACTGCTTGATGCCTTGCGCCAAAGCGGCGACAATACGCCTGCAGTTTTTATTACGGCGCTGACCGACATCGATTCTCTTGCCAAAGGGTTTAACGTTGGTGCTGATGATTACATAAAAAAACCTTTCGACATCGACGAGATGGTGGTCCGTATCCGTGCCGCCATCAACAAGTCTCTCCAGGCACGCGGCAGTGTGATCCGCAGTGGTACACTGCATTATGAGGTGACATCCGATACACTTTACAATAACGAAGAGCGTCTTGCCCTGCCCCCTTATGAGCATAAGATGCTGATCCTCTTCCTCAAACGCAACGGCAAGATCGTGACCAAAGAAGAGATACTTTTCGAAGTAGGTAACGGCGACGAGATGAGCGAAGGTGCGCTGAGAGTACATGTCAGTCATCTCAAAAAGCTTGGGATCCCCATAGAGAACATACGAGGAGTCGGTTATCGTTGCGAATTTAAGTGAAAAAAAAGCGGTCTATAAATTTTTTGTCATCTACTTTTTAAGTACCGCTCTGCTCATTTCCGGAGGCGCTGCTTTTTACTACTACCAGCAGAAGCACATCCTGCTGCAAAACGAACTCTTTTCGATGCTGCAATACACGAAAACCCTCAAGTTCAGCCGTTTTACCTATGTAGACGAGGCGTTCGACTATGAGCGAATAAAGGCTTCAGGTGCCGGGGATAGTTATGACAACATCAGACGCGTTGGAGAGAACTTTGAGGTTTTGGTTTCGACGCGGCGGGGTATCAATATCCTCGTCAAAAAAGAGGCACATCAGTACGATGCAGTGATACAGAAACTGCGTATACAGGTGGTGTTGGTATCGACGGTTTTACTGCTGCTCTTTTCGCTGATCAGCTACTATCTGGCGGTCATCTCCATCAGGCCGCTTAAAAAGACCATTCATATCCTCGATGCATTCATCAAGGATCTGGTGCATGACCTCAACACCCCGACGACCTCTATTTTACTCAACCTCAAGATGCTCCGAACGAAAAGCAGCGACAGGGACCCGCAGCGATTTGAGCGCATCGAAGAGGCGACCAAGGAGATAGCGTCGCTCTATAAAAGCCTTGCCATCTTACTCGATGAGTCGAAACTGACAACTACGAAGCAGGACATCTGCCCGATCGTCAGACAGAGCGCCGAGACCTATGCCGAACTCTATCCTGACCTGACCTTTCATGTAGAGTGTGAGACGCTTTTGGCATCAGTGCATACCGAGGCATTTACACAGATCATAGGCAACATCATCTCCAATGCCTGCAAGTACAACAGACCGGAGGGGTTTGTACGTATTGCGACTGAAGCGAACACACTGATCATCGAAGACGGCGGTGTCGGCATGAAAACGCCCGAAAAGGTGTTCGAGCGTTACTATACGGAGAGCCTTGAAGGACATGGCATCGGGATGCATATCGTCAACCGTCTGGCAACGGTGATGCATATTGGGGTAAAGATCCATTCGGAAGAAGGTGTCGGAACCCGCTGCATCTTAACACTGCGTTAACACTTCTGTCTGATAATAGTCATAGTTCAAATAAGGAGAACATTATGAGACCTTTATTAAAAGAGATCACTTTAAGTGTGATCGCCGTTATGTTGTTAGGTGCCGTTCCGGCAGTGGTACAAGCTGAAGAGCTGCCTGATCGCGGTCCGGTTCCTTTTCATCTTTATGACAAGGATGGCAACAACCTCATCAGCGAAGATGAGTTTTACGATCTACGTGCCAAGCGGATGCAGAAGCGCGCGGATGACGGCTTTCCTATGAGAAACGCCGGCAATGCACCAGACTTCAGCGAGTTTGACAGTAATGGCGATGGCATGCTGAGTCCTGAAGAGTTGAGTGCCGGACAGCAGGCACAGATGAGTAAACGCAGAGGTACCAAAGGCAAGGGACAGGGGCAAGGCCCCGGAGCCAAGTAGGTATCTTGCCAGAGCTCTTTCTAGCATTCCCATCGTCCGATGGGAATGCATACGAAACGTCAAATTAACAAAATCTCCACTTTTTAACTCCTCCCCAAAATTCCACTCACAAGCTCTCTCAACTCTGATATAATCGCCATAAAGTAATTTTAGGAATAAAAACAACATGTTGAGCAAACTCAAAACAGTCACTATATTAACAGCGCTACTCTTTTTTGGAACAACACAATCTATAAGCGATGAACTCAAAATAGTCAATGAGGTTAAGTTTAAAAAGATCATTGATAGTAAAAATGAGATGGACAGATACGAAGCTAGCGGGGTAAGTTTCCTTAACGATAAGTTCTACGTTGTCTTTGATAACAACAGCCAAGTGGCTCGTGTGAATGCGAAGCTGACTAAAGTAAAACTGATAGGCGAAGAGAGTAAAAAAGTCGGTTTTGAGGGCATCACCTACAACCCTGCAAACAAAGCGTTTTATGTCGTAGAAGAGTCACTGGAGCATAAGGGTGACTGGAACGGCCGTCTGAGTGTCAGGGACAGAGACTTTTCACTGACCTCTGAGAAGACGTGGCTTGACTATGGATTTGAGAGCGACAACAAAGGGTTTGAAGGTCTTGCCGTTGTCCATAGAAACGACACCACCTATCTTCTGGCGCTGTGCGAAGGGAACGGTTGCAAGGCGGGGAAGAAGGGTAAAAAGTCAGGCGGCGGGACCATACAGGTCTTTGAGAAAAAGAAGAAGAAGTGGAAACGTATACGATCCATCAATCTGCCAAAGACCCTGCAGTTTATGGATTACTCAGGAATAGACATCAGTGCCGACAACACCTTGGCTGTCAGCTCGCAAGAGTCCTCCGCTATCTGGATCGCGAAGCTAGATGTAGTTGCGTGGAAAACAGTGGACAACGGCAAAGTGTATAGTTTTCCAAAGAGTAAAAAAGGCGATACACTCTATTGTAATGTTGAAGGCGTATCTTGGATCAACCAACATCAGCTTGTGGTCGTCAGCGATGCGAAAAAGAGCTCTCAGCCAAAACGATGTAAGAAGAAAGAACAGTCCATACATATACTAAAATTCTAACTTAAAGGTACACATATGAATAAAACAGACAACGGGATCATTGCGTCGATGCTTGCGATCGCACTGCTCACCGGATGTTCAGGCATGACGCACGGATTTGATGAAGAGAGCGCTCTGTACTCCAAACCCACCTCGGAAAAAGAGCTACAAAAGGTGGATGAGACTCCAACGAGTTCGGAAAAAGAGATCAAAAAAGTGGATGAAAGTCCAGAGACGAAAGTGAAGGAACAGGAACTGGATCAGGAGAACGAAACCACCATATCCTATGACCCAAATGAGGGAGAATGACAAAAATCAAGTACACCTTACCAGATAAACCACCATTGATCACACCCTAAAGGTTGAATCTCAACTTTTCCAAAACAAGTGGTTTATCATCAACCTTGGAGAAGTGAAAACAGCCGCTCCCCTTCTTCCCCATTCCGGGTTGCATTTTTAACATACAATACATCTTCATTATGAGAAAATGTCCACTAAAGGCACCTATAAAAAAAACTATTGACGGATGTGACGGGAGGAAGCGCCGATGAAAGATACGGAATGCATCAGCTTTTTGCAGCGCGTTATGCCGACACTTCGGCTTCAATGGCGCGGTTTTCGAAAAGTAAGAAAACAGGTCTGCAAGCGAATTGAGAGGCGTATAAAAGCGCTTGGCCTCTCAGGTTTTGACGCTTACGGGGAGCACCTTGAACATGACCTGGGAGAGTGGGATCTTCTTGACGGCATGTGCCGCATTACGATTTCGCGCTTCTGCCGGGACAAGGGGGTATTTGGGTACCTGAGAGAGGCAGTGCTTCCAGAACTGGCGGAAAAGGTACGTTCGGAGGGAGAAGAGAGCGTCAGGATCTGGAGCGCGGGATGTGCCTCGGGAGAAGAGCCCTATACCCTGTCGCTTATCTGGCAGATGGAGTTGGCAACGCGGTTTCAGGAGCTAAAGGCTGAGATCGTCGCAACGGACAGCCATCCCGAAATGCTGGCACGGGCCAAAAAGGCGTGCTATCTCTACAGCAGCCTCAAAGAGCTGCCGAAACCGTGGCTTGAGAGCGCGTTTTATGTCGGAAACGGCAGCTACTGTCTCAAAAAAGAGTATCAAACGGCGGTGACATTTTTACGGCAGGATATCAGAGGCGAGATGCCCGAAGAGCGGTTTGACATGATACTCTGCCGCAACCTCATCTTCAGCTACTTTGACGATGCACTGCAGCGCAAACTGCTTGGAAAGATCGAAGAGAGGCTGAAACCCGGCGGCTATCTGGTCATCGGCACCCACGAGTCCCTGCCCGAAGGGGTCTCGGGGTTCGAGCCTCTGAGCAGTTGGCCGGGCTTGTATCGGAGAAAATTACGGGTTAGGTGATGAAAGTTTACTTTTTGTTGGCAGCAGACGAGCGAAAGCCGTCTGTATCCTGGATCGATAAAGACCGGCTTGTGGTCGTCAGTGATGCGAAAAAGAGTTCTCAGCCAAAAGCGTGTAAGAAAAAAGAGCAGTCCATCCATATTGTTTCACTGCCTTAAAAACGATAACAACTCTTCTCAATGTCAAAAAACTGACTTTGCGAATCAACGGGCGACGCACGCAAAATTAAAATGCCAACTTACGCATCACGACTTCCTGAGAGTCGACATACTGCCGGCAATTTTTTCCGCCCAGATTACGGCAGGTCTCTTGCCATAATACAGAGTGACCGTCACCTGCGTCGACATGACCTTGGTTGAAGAGAAGTGCGTGAGCATATTCGTGGGCAATAACGCTCTCTACCATATAGTCGATACTCTCTCGCATCACTTTTTTGTTAAGATAGATTTTGATCTGCCCATCGGTGTAGGTGGTCAAGCCGTAGAGTCTCCCTTTAAACTTGTCGGTTATGATTAACGGAAACTCGACCCTATACCCGTAATGTTGCTGCATTCGACGAAGGACCTCTTGATCTTTCGCGGTTATGCGTTGTTCATACTCTTGCGGGATCGCACTGTGTTTGAACGTGTAGCTGTCGTAGTAGTTTTTACCGAGTACGGCCAGTGAGACAAGGATTACCACAACAAAAAATGCCTCTAACCGTTTTTTAAACATCGCACTACTTCTTTATGATATTGTTCATCCATGACGCGATCATCTCTAATTCGTCCCTGTCAATGCTATGGTCTTTGTCATAGGCTTTGAATGTTATCTCAAAACCGCCCTCTTGAAGAAGTTCTACCTGCTTTTTAGACGCTTCGAACGGTAAGACATTGTCGTATGTTCCGTGCGTACAGAGCCAGTTGGAGGCGATCGCTTCCTGGTTCAGCTCTTTTAAAAGTTTAGGCGCATCATAGATGTAGCCGCTTACGGCGATGTAGCCGGCAAGGGCCTTGTCATAACGTGCGCCAAATTCAAAGGTCAAGAGCGAACCCTGAGAAAAGCCGAACAAGAAACTCTCGTCGGCATTGAACTCCTCTTCAAAGAGCATGTCTAATGTCTCTGTAAGCAGTTGGCTTGAGTGTCTGATTCCAGGGAGTTGGTCGGGCGGCAGTTGGTACCATGAGAGACCTGTGAAGTACTCAAAGGGAGCATCAAGAAGAAGATAGTTCATCTCGTCAATGTCCAAAAACGGCGGCAGAGAGGTGAACCCTTCAGAGGAGTCACCCCGGCCGTGAAGGATAATCATCACTTTTTTAGAAGGGACTTTTGCGGGTATAAAGATGTTGTCTAAGGGTAAGTTTTGCATGAGGCATTATACTGATTTTTTAGTGTTTCAGAAGTGATAATCGCATCAAAAACAGCGCAACTCTCAACATTCATTTACAGCATATTCACCTATAAGACATAAAATTTCGTCAAGGGTAAATCTAAAGTTTTTACGTGATCCGGTTCCACTGTTGTTGAGTCCGTTCCAGTCTCAACAATTTGCAAGAACCGGTTGATTTAAGCCTTTCGTTGTGATGACAATGAATGATGCTTTTTAGAGATACCCTGTAATTTTAATCACTGTTTAAAAGGATAGACCATGTTTAACAGACTAATGATCTCTTGCACTGAACACCCTGATACGGAACTGAACCACACTTTTTAGGACGCCCCTCTTTGTAAGCTGCACAAGAGTATAATACTGGTTCTAAACATTATACATTCCATATCCGCTATAGGCATACAGGTTCATTTCTAAACACAGTGGACATATTATTTTTATCAGAATTCATTTTAAAAATATCAGTGCAAGTATTGTGCTGGTCAAAACTTTTGAAGTCTGTTTTCTACTTTCCATGCCTTGGAATGTATGTCATATATTTTGCATACATCATATTACAGACAATAGAATGTTTACTCACTCTCAGCTAAACCTTGATTTGTCATTCGTCAAGGCACCAACTCTTTCCAGCCGTTTCCCAGAATGGAGACTTAGATCTACCTGGCGGTTTGTCTCCTGACTATATTTCAAGAGACAAACCATCATTTCCCCCTGAAGGATGCCACATGAACATAGAAATAATAACCACACCAAACGCAGCATTAATAGCTACAGGGTTCGGATCATTAACGGCATGTAATAGTGTTTTAGCATCAACTAAACGTGCCGGGCATGAGGGCAGTATCACGCTCTGTAACACCATCGAGGATTTAGAGGCTGTCGTTCTGAGAAAGCCGGACTTGGTAATCTTGGCGGTCAAGCACTTACCCGAAGAAGACAATAAAAAGATCTGGCTCTCAGAATATTTTGCCGAACATGCCGTAAATTTTTCGGGCTCATCCATGGCCTCGATGCGATTTGACGCAGACAAGGTCCTTGCTAAAACGCATTTAAAGGCCAAAGGCATCAGCACGGCAAATTTTTTCACTGCGGTTCCGGGTGAGCATAGACGTGAAAGCCACTTGCCTATCGGGTTCCCCTTGTTTTTAAAACCTGTGAACGCAGTCAATAGCAGTGGTATAGATGATGACTCTCTGGTCAGAAGCTATGCAGCGTTTGAGAGCAAGGTCGCCTCTTTATACGGGCGGTTCCAGGTTCCTGTGCTTGTCGAAGAGTATTTGGAAGGCCCTGCGTTTACGGTTTGTGTCATCAAAACTGCCTCTGGAGAGCTCCTTGTATCACCTGTGGAGATCATTCCGGAACTTTCGTTTAACGGACCGAGAGTATTGGGTGAAGAGACAAAGAGAGATCAGGCTAGAGGTGTTAAAAAAATCGAAGATGCTACAATGAAAAAACAGCTTATCAAACTGACTATTGATATCTTTATCGATTTAGACATCAGAGATTTTGGGCGTATCGATTTTATAACCAACAAAAATGGGCACTGCTTTTTCATGGAGGCCGATCTCTTACCCGGTATGGACACGAGCTCGAGCTCTTTTCCAAAAGCCTTTGAAATAGAGCATAACCTCAGCTATGAGAGTGTGGTTGAGCTCATTGTTGAAGAGGGGTTAAGCAGAGCCCCGATGATCTCACCACTGAACAACCCTATACTTGCAGATCAAGTACCAAGCAGACACCTCTTCGTCTGAATCTCAACTTTTAACCTTAGGCACAGATGCGGCAGTTCTCTTTTCATCTGCACTCAGCTATAATTGCGCCTTACTTCAAAGGAACTGACTCCATGCCTGAGCAAACTGAACAACCCGCTGAAAAAATCTACTACGACCCTATAAGTATCGCCAAACGAACCACACAAAAACTGCACCTTGTCGCAGACTGTGATAAAGCAGCTATGCTGGCGTACATCATCAAAAGCAGCGACGATCTGCACGCTGTTGTCATCACAAAGACCAAACGCGAAGCGGATTCCTTAAGTGCTTACCTCAAAAACCAAGGCATCAATGCTGCATCGGTACATGGTAGTAAAAGAGTTCAGGAAAACGAGGCCGCAGGTAAGGCTTTTGACGAGGGTGCACTTGCCGTCCTCATTACCACCGACATGATCCTGCAGTCACTCGAACTCATTAACATCACCCACATGGTGAGTTATGACCTGCCGACTGAGCCAGAGCACTATCTCAGCCGTGTGGGTTGTCTGAACGAACGAGGTGAAGCTATCGCCTTTGTCAGTCCAGAGCAAGAGGTCGAGCTTATTGATATAGAACGGGTTATGAGACACGAAATCCTCGAAGAAGAGCTTGAAGGCTTCGAAGCGTCACCCGAAGCTGATGCCGTTGCGACACCGCAACGCACGAAAGACCAAAAAAAGAAACCGCGCCACCGTAAACAGAAACGAAAAACAGGCAGCAAAGCGAAAGAGACAGACGATGCACGTCCCCAAGAGGAACAGGCTGAGTAACAGAGCATGATAATCCTGGATTTTGAAACCAATTCGTCAAACATACATGATGTCATAGAAGTGGCTGCTTTTCGTGTTAAAAAAGTGGATGACACCTATGTCGTGTTAGATACTTTTCATCGGTATTACCTTTCAGAATACGACGTCAATCCTCACGCCCTGGAAGTCCATAAGTTGTCTCCGGAGAGAATTGAGAGACTACGAGGCAATGCAGATTATGCCGAGTACTTTGAAGAGGACAATGAGTTCATCGACTTTTGCAGCGGGGCTAAAACCTTGGTAGCACACAACATCTCTTTTGAACTCCGCCACTTAGGTAGCCTCGTCTCATTTGACAACCACTTCTGTACCATGAAAGAGAACAAAAAGATCGTAAAAGCTCTGAATGTAAGAGGCAATCTAAAAAACCCAAAGCTCATAGAGACGTGTGCGTTTTATGACATTGAATTTGATGATGAGCAGTACCACAGTGCTATCTATGATGTCACCAAAACATTGGAAGTCTTAAACGATATGAATCACACTACGATGTGATCCGTACAAAGTTAATCTAAAACTACTCATCCCAGGTCAAATCCCCACTATACAATACAATGGAACTGACATCTTAATCTCAACCCTTTTAATAAAATTAGTTTAAATCTATTCTATCTTGCTAAGTTTCTGTGATATCATATACAAAAATAAATGGAAAACAGAAATGTCTTATCAGTTTATTGAAGTGACCTCGGAAGATCTGCTCGAAAAAGTATTTGCCTTTCGGTATGGAATCGTTTGTGAGAAACTGGGTGTCAGCGAACTGGAGGGGTGTGAACCGAACCGCGAAACTGATGAGTATGATGCCTACTCGGAGCATTTTGCCGCTTTTGATGAAGTCGGCGAAGTCATAGCTTATACCCGTCTCATTCACCACTCTCCGATTGGTTACCCAGCGACAAATCACTTGGACTACGATACAGATACCTGGCACTTTGATCCTGAACAGCTTGGTGAATTCTCCAGAATTTTTGTTTAACCGAAGATTCGCAGTATCCAACAACTCAGACCTCTCTTCGACACCCTGAAAATTGTTGGCTATGACAAGATGATAGACCTCAACATCGCCTATACGCTTGGCGCCCTTGAAAAACCGTTTTTCAGACTGCTTAACATCTTGCATTTTCCCTATAAACGTATCGGAGATCTTCAATCGTATGTTGGTCAGCGCTATCCCTCTATTTTATATACGAATGAATTACGTGCCGCCAATACCGAACTCTTTGGGCAAGGTGCAACATAATGAAAGTCCAGTATTTTGGGTTATCACTGCTGCTAGCCTGCGGTACGCTCTTGCTCCAGGCTGAAGAACCGCAGCAGGAACTTGCATCGGTCGATTCAGCACATTTTGCTTCCATCTCACAACAGATCGGCCAGGATCTTGAACACTTTACACTAGCCGCTACCGAAACAAAAGCGAACGAGCCGTACCAGCCTTATATCATCTCCGTCCTTACCGGCAAAGAGCTTGAAAAACTAGGCATCTCGACACTGCAGGAAGCTCTGGAACTCATACCGGGTGTCGATTTTTCCACCGATCTCTCTGATACCAAAACACCAATCTTTCGCGGTTCCAACCCCTTTGCCTTCGGTCAGGTCAAACTGCTTATAGACGGCATGCTTGCCAACGATACCTTCACCGACGGTTTCGCAGGCTATCTTTATATGCCCATCGAGACGATCAAGCGGATCGAGGTGGTTCGCGGCCCCGGCAGCAGAACAGACGGCATCAACGCCTATGCCGGCTCTATTCAGGTCATTACCTACGCCGAAGATATCGGAGAAACAGTCAACCGCGGTTTTGTCAAAACCGGTTCCTATGACTCATTGATCGCTGGATTTACCTCCTCCGCTACCGAAGGCAAACTCCGCATTCATGCCGACGGCTACTACCATAAGGACAGTAAAACACTTTTTGCCGGTCCGGACGCAGCCGCAACCGGTGTTTATAACTTCGGTCCTGTCGATAATACACCTCTCGCACAAAGTGGACAAGCACCGCTCCAGACTACAACCTTTGCCCTAGGCGTGCAACTTGACTACGATGCCTTCACCTTAAAAGCGAGACAGACACAATTTACCCACGGCAGTGCCTACGGCATAAATGGCTTGCTTCCGCAAGAAGATGACCGTATCAAGATGCCTTCTTATCTGCTGGAATTCGGGTGGGACGAACACTTTGGCGATCTGGAAGCCGTAGTCAAGATCGGTACAAAATATGACATCTTCAGCAGCGATGCCCGGCTTATACCCCCGGGCTTTGTACTGCCGAATTCTGACCAGACTGCATTCGTAGCCTTTCCGGAGGGATTTTTTGGTATCCATGAAGCTGATCAGCGCTATTTTTACCAATCTTCCTATCTCAAATACAGTGGTATAGACGACCATAAGATCACCATTGGCTACCGTTTGAGTCGGGAAGAGACCTACAACGTCGTTACTATAACAACCGACAGAGACACCGGCACGGGTCTGATAGACTACACAGAGACCCTCCCGTTTTTTGATGCCGACGCCAGGCGCGACACCGCTATGTTCTCTCTGCAGGACCAGATGGAGATTGGAACAAAACTGGGCATACTGTATGGCATCAACATAGAGAAGACCTCGCTGACAGAAATACAGTATGACCCCAGGATCTCACTTGTCTACCAGAGCGATATGCAGCGTATTTTTAAAGCTATCTACAGCCATTCGCACCGAAACCCCTCCTGGCAAGAGCTTTTTACGCTCAACAATTCAGCACGTGTCGGCAATACCGATCTCAAACCCGAAACCGTGGACGCTTTCGAGCTTGCCATGATCCAGAAATTTAACGAGTCCAGCTACCTGCAGGCGGATCTTTTCTACCTCAAGAACAAAGACCAGATCGACAAAAACAATGCCCAACATATCTATCTTAATACCCAAAATACCGACATATACGGTCTAGAACTGGAATTAAGTACTCAGATAACAACACAGGATGCGCTCTACGCCAGTTACTCCTACGTCGACGGTTCCGATGATGAGGGGAATCCCTTGGCCAATGTCGCTCATCATCTTGCAAAAGCGAGCTATCTCTATAATTTCACCCCGGAGTTCAATGCCGGAACAATCCTCAACTATGTCGGAAGCAAATCACGGACAGACGGAGATCTGCGCAGCGATACACCAGCCTATTTGACAGCAGATATTGCGCTGCGCTACCACAACCTTCCAAAACAGTTCAACGTGACCGGCAGTGTCAAAAACCTGGCCGATGCTAATGTCGTCTACCCTGCAGAACCAAATACCTATGTCAATGACTATCCTCAGGACGGTCGTACATTTCTTCTCTCTGTGAGCAAGGAGTTCTGATGCGGTTATGGCTACTGAGTATACTTATTAGCACCGCGCTCTTTGGGTTCGACTACAATCCGCTGCTGCATAGAGCACAGGCATCCATCTTTCCCAAGCTTATTCTGCTTGCCAAAGAGCCGAAAAAACTTCTAGTCAAAGGCAGTATCGTTTTTGCCATTGTCCATGAAGCCGAAGACAGTGCGTCAGCTTCCAGACTCAAGGTCCTGATGGAAGAACAGTATAACGGTCAGATAGAAGGTTACCCTTTTAATGTAATTTTGATACAATATTCCAAACTCGACGAAACACTTGAAGCCAGTGCTGTCATGGCGCTGCATTCAGAAAAGCATATAGATGAGCCTGCCAAACTGGCCATTAAGAAAAAGATCATCTCTTTCGTTGAGGATGCGGCCTATTTGAATGAAGGGTACCTCTTCTCCCTGAATCTGGAGCGTTCGACGGTGATCTATATGAACAAGCCGATGCTGCCGTACTATGAGATTGAATTTTCAAATACACTCTATCATGTCGTAAGGTTTTTTGATGAATATTAAGAAAACGCATTCACTCTCGACTAAGATCGTTCTTTCTGTTGCCCTAGTTTTCCTGGTACTCTTCTTTGCGATCTTTCTGGCATTTGACAAAATAAATAAAAATGCGCTCTACACTGCCGAGAGAGAGAAAGCCGAAATGCTTGCCGAAATGATCGCTCCCATACTGGCGGTAGAGCTCTATCTCGGCCGCAAGCAGAACCTTTTAACGGTGGCCAGTCAAATCACCGCCAATCCCAATATCCTCTCTTTTGATCTTGTCCAAAATGGCCAATCCATTGTCAGCCAGAAAAATACGGAAACCGACAACAGCGATACCGGCGAGAGCTTCAATGTCGAAACAGAGCTGATCCACCCCGTAAACCACAAGCCGATCGCGACACTTTATTTGTCCTACTCCAGTGCCCACTACCATCATCTTGCCGGACAGTATAGAGTTGTTTTACTCATAACACTTGGCGTTCTTAGCTTTCTCATAGTCCTTTTGGCATTTTACCTTCGTCACCTGCTGACACCGCTAAAACGCATCGCTTCGGAGCTGATAAGCTTTACACCGGGTCAGGAGCTTTCGCTTCCGTCCTATGATGAGAATAATGAGATTGGGAATATTGCCGCTGCTCTGAAAGAGATGAACGTCCATATCACAGACTACGCCCATCAGCAGGAGAACACTGCACAGTTTCTGGAGCAGGAAGTTGCAACAAAGACTGCTCAGCTGAGACGTCAGCTCTATACCGACAGTCTCACCGGACATCCAAACCGTACCCGGCTGATGGAGGATATCAGTCAGATGAATGATGGGGTACTGGTGATCATCAACATCGATGAATTCCAGCAGATCAACGACTTTTACGGGCACATCGCCGGAGACCATGTTCTCAATAAACTGGCTAAGACACTCGATCACCTCAGCAGCAGCAAGCCGGACATAACAGTCTATAAGCTCTCCAGTGATGAGTTCGCCCTCTTCACTGTCAATCCAATGAGCTATCACAGTCTGAATATGTTTTTAAACGAGTTATGCACACACATCGAAGACACATCTATCTATTACGAGGAAACCAAGATCAACATCCGGATCACACTCGGCGCGACAATGAACATCCTAGAGGGAATGGAGAAGGCCGATATGGCTCTCAAAACTGCCCGTATCCGCCGAAAACCCTTTATGATCTATGACGGAAACCTCAACATCGAACATCAGTATCACCAGAATATGCAATGGGTCCAAAGGCTCACAACAGCAATCAGCGAGGATCGTATCTTCCCCTATTACCAACCCATTTTCGACAATCAAACCGGTAGCATCAGCAGTTATGAGTGCCTGATCCGCCTGATTGAAAAAGACGGTACCATCCTTACACCGTTTCATTTTCTCGAGATCTCTAAAAAAGCGCGGCTATATACCCGTCTGACCAGCATCATGGTGGAAAAAAGCTGCCGCCATTTTGCGGATAAGAACGATCACTTTTCCATCAACCTTTCCGTGGACGACATCCTTGATAGCGATACCGTCTCCTTTATCAAAGAGCAGATAAAAACCCACCGTGTTGCCAAGCGGATCATTTTCGAAATCCTTGAATCCGTGGGAATCGAAGACTATCCGGAGATACTCAACTTCATCGAGGAGATGAAAGCCCTTGGCTGCCAGTTCGCCATCGACGATTTCGGTTCAGGCTACTCCAACTTCGATCATCTGTTAAAGCTCAAGATCGACTACATCAAGATCGACGGCAGTCTTATCCGAAACCTGCATACTGACCCTAATGCAACTTCGATTATCGAAGCGATCGTTTATTTCGCCCACAAACGCAATCTGATATGTATTGCCGAATTCGTCCACAACGCCGAAGTCTACGAAATCGTCAAGCAATTCGGTATCGGACGCTCGCAAGGCTTTTATCTTGGTGAACCTCGACCGGACACTCTTTAGAACCTTTACCCTGACGCCATCTGTCTTTACGGACAGGCCTTCAACCTTTACTCTATTCATAATGCCTCAGGTCCAGGCAATTGACTTTTACTTATCCTCTTGCTTCGCGCCACGCCCATCTGCATCTTTTTAGTCAGAAATATCCAAGCGAAAATTCGGTTTATTTTTTCTCCTTAAACTAATGAAACACTGCTTATATAAAAGAGCCCCCATACGTTATCGTTTTACAAATAAGTTAATTAAAATTGAACAAGGTGCTTTGTATGATGCTGTCACTTAAACAAAGGATTCATAGAAATGAACAAAAAAATAACAGCTGTTAAAAGTAATGAAGATAAAGAAGTTCAATTTACGTACGATACAAAAAACTATACATTGATCCCAACAGAGTGTGTTAAGCTCGTAACTGAACAGCCGAAGAAAACAGTTTACTGTATGCATGGTCGTTCAGAAGTGGCACTTGTTAAATTTGGCATGCCTATACAAGAAGTTGAAGGCTACGATGCTCTGCACAGTGAACTCCTCAATGTTCTTCCAGCTGAAGCTCTAGCCTAACTTTTTTTTACATTCTCTTCGATGAGGATGTCTACATAGTTTGACTTGTCAAACACACTTCAAATGCTATATTTAGAGCTTGCAGACTTTCGAAAGCTTTAAGGCTCCACGACCTTGACATTTAAAATGCCTGGAATATCATGGGCGCCTGCGCTGATATCACCTTCGGGCTGAAAAATAAGTTTCCGGATATTGACAATAGGAATTAATGCAAACTGATCATCTTCAATAATGAGCTTCAATGTGTCATCCTCTATAAGCTTTTTAATATGCTGTACCTGCATTCCTGGGTCTACATCCTTATGATGCGCCATAATGTAATGCTCTTCATATCCGTCTGTATAAACAATAGTAAATCTGGACATAACAACTCCTTTACAATGATACAAATATTATAACCTACAATAAACTTTTTGTAATACGATTTTATAAAGTATCTATCTCATCCAGATCACTCTTTGGATTAACATCTAGATCTTCTGCTGTTTTTATTGCTGACTCGTCACTGTTTATTGCCAATTAAACTGTAGAATCCCTCTTTAAAACAGAGGGAAGAGGTACCTTTATTCTATCGATACCAGCGATCTTCGCGCCACTGCATCTGCATCTTTTTTGTAAGAAATGTCCACGCAACGATTCGGGTTACTTTTTGACCTTGTTTCATCTCGATAGTACGCACTTCAACGGGGTTAAGTAACTTTAACGCTTTGTAAATTGTAGGGAGGTTCTCATTTTTTGAGACAAGTGTCGAGAACCAAAACACTTTTTTACCATGCACAACACTTTGTCTGATCATCTTTTTTATAAAAGCGACTTCACCGCCCGGACACCAAAGCTCATTGGCCTGCCCTCCGAAGTTCAGTGCACTGTTTTTACTCTTGTTTTTAGTAAGGTTGCGGTTTTTACGCTGCGTTCCGGTACTTGCTTCTTCTGCTGACCTATGAAAAGGAGGATTGCTCAGAGTAAAATCAAAACGGTCGTTTTTACCGATGATCCCGGTAAAGATGTTGTCGGGGTTAGTCTGTTCTCGTATCTCTATTTTACCCTTTAGAGAGTCGTTGTTTTCAACCAATGATGTTGCAGACTTTATAGACACTTTGTCAATGTCAGAACCAACAAACTTCCAACCATAAACACTGCTACCATCAGGTGCGCCGTATGTTCGCTGCGGCTGGGAACCGGGTCACTGCGCTGCACCGCAGCCGCATGGGGAAACTGGAACTTGGGAACCTGCAACCCGGGGAGTACCGTCTTTTATGCAGCGAGGAGATAGCCCTCTGCAGTGAGTCTATTTAGAGGTGCCCTTTATAGTTTCAGATCAAATATATTCCGGTAAGCCTCTTCAAGTTCAACTGACCGCTCTTTGTAGTCAATAAGCTCACCTATCTCGACAGTGATCTGCTGCTGATGCGGTCTGTTTTTTAAAGCGGACTCCAAAACATCGTTTGCATTTGTCCGAATATAAATAGGCAAAATAGGAAGCCTGTTTTTCATCGCAATGACACGCGCGCCGTCTTTAAATTCTGAGAGGTCGCTCTCTCTTTTATTACGTGTGCCCTCAGGAAAAAGAAAAATCGAATGTCCATCGCTGACACTGGACTTGATCTCTTTAAAAAATGTACTCATCTGCTGGGACTCTCTGTCAAGAAGAATACTGCCCCCGTTTCTGGTAAAAACACCGAAGAAAAAAGAGTTGTACAGCTCTTTTTTTGAGATCCAGAGGCCAAAAATATTGGTATCTTTAAGAGCCGCCTCGATAATTAGCGGATCGATAATGCTTCGATGGTTGACGATGAGCAAAAAGCTTCCCTCTTTGGGCAAGATTTCGTTGTTTTTGACTACGACATCGATCTGCAATGCAGAGAGGAGTTTTTGGGCATATTGAAGTCTGAGACGCTTTTTCTCTACTCCAGATGCCGCTTTCTTGAGCTTTAGGCCATAAATATTCGTCAAAAAGATGGAATAAAGAGCCATTCTGATGCGATTGAAATTCAATTAAGTACCTGTATATGAAGAGCTTGGGTCTGCACTTTTTATGACCTTAGAGAAGAGTTGGAATTGGTGACGTGATTTTAGCTGAAACGTCAAGTATTACGTATTAAAATCTGCCTGCATAAAATGCCTTTAAGTGTTACATCTCAGGGTGCAACACTTTTTAGAGGTGCCCTTTACTTACCAGCGATCTTCACGCCACTGTTTCTGCATCGTTTTTGTCAAAAATGTCCACGCAACGATTCGGCTTGCTTTTTGACCTTGTTTCATCTCTATAGTACGTACTTCAACGGGGTGGAGTAACTTTAATGCTTTGTAAATTGTTGCCAGATTCTCTTTTTTAGAGACAAGTGTCGAGAACCAAAACACTTTTTTACCCTGTACAACACTCTGTCTGATCATTTTTTTTATAAAAGCGACTTCCCCGCCCGGACACCAAAGCTCGTTCGCCTGCCCTCCGAAGTTCAGTGCACTATTTTTGCTCTTGCTTTTAGTGAGGTTGCGGTTTTTGCGCTGCGTTCCCGCATTGGCTTCTTCTGCAGAGGCGTGAAAAGGAGGATTGCTCAGAGTAAAGTCAAAACGGTCGTTTTTGCCGATGATCCCCGTAAAGATGTTGTCGGGATTGGTCTGTTCGCGTATCGTTATCTTACCCTTTAGCACCTCGTTGTTTTCGACCAATGCGGTCGCAGACTTTACAGAGAGCTTGTCAATGTCAGAACCGACAAATATCCAACCGTAAACCGTGCTGCCGACGATAGGATAGATACAGTTCGCTCCTACCCCTATGTCCAGACCGACGACATGCTCACCGCTTGGCACAGTTCCCCCATTAGACGATGCTAACAGATCAGCCATATAGTGGATGTAGTCAGCCCGTCCTGGGATAGGAGGACACAAGTACTGCTTTGGGATCTCCCACTTTTTAACACTGTAAAAATGTGAGAGCAGCGCTTTGTTCAAAACAACAACCGCTTCCGGATTGGCAAAGTCAATGGAGAGATCGCCATACTTGTTTTCACTGACAAAAGTCGCAAGTTTCGGCTCGCTTTTTATCAGTGCTGGAAAGTCATAACGCTCATTATGGAGGTTGCGCGGATGCAGACCTTTGTCGGTTTTTCTAGTCATAACACTCTTAGTTAGGGCTGTTCTTAAAACCCTTAGTTTTTCGTATTATACAAAGAAAAGTGATATCACTGCTATTTTCACCCCTGCTACACTGATGCTATGTTTCAGCAGTATAATGGATTGACTAGGCAATTTCAGGGATAAAAGGAATAAAATGTCACTTATAGAAATATTTACCGACCATGTCGTTAACCGAAAAAGCCTCAAAGAGTATGTTGAGATCCGAAAAGGTCTCCACGAGCGCGGTGAGTTCAATGACAAGAAGCTTATACAAGCCGAAGAGAACCTTCAGCGCCTCAAGCAAGAGGACAAAGAGACCTATGAGCAAATGTATACGACACTCGCCGACATCTTTAAACAGGACACCGGTGATATCGTTGAGTACCCCATCAACTTCATCCGAGAGGTCCTGAAAATCGGTCAAAACGGGATGACTGCCAAGAAGGTCTGTGAGGAGTATAAACGGAGTTTAGATCACCATTTTCATGGTGAATAGTTGAGGCCGTCATGCCTCATCGCGAAAAAAGAGAAGCCATAATACGAGTAGTTTGACACTCGCTATAATACGGCATGCAAAACCTACCCATCCATCAGGTTATACCCCAGGTCATCAGCACCTTGAGCAGCGCCAACCGTCTTGTCTTGCAAGCGCCTCCGGGTGCAGGTAAGACGACCGCTGTACCGATTGCCCTGCTTGACGAAACATGGCTCGAAGATAAACAGATCATCATGCTCGAACCGCGTCGCCTGGCAGCCAGAAATGCTGCTGCCCGTATGTCAGAGCTTCTGGGTGAGAAGGTCGGTGAGACAGTGGGGTATCAGATACGCGCCGATCGGTGTGTCGGTAAAAAGACGAAGATCATTGTGGTGACAGAAGGCATATTGACCCGCATGCTGCAAGGCGATAGTGCTTTGGAAAAGACAGCGCTGGTGATCTTCGATGAGTTCCACGAACGCAACCTCCACGGTGACCTTGCCCTCGCACTTAGCCTACAGTCCCAAGAGCTCTTGCGTGACGACCTTAAGATCATGGTGATGTCCGCAACCCTGAACACTGAAGCCATTTCCAACCTGCTTGATGAGGCACCGATCATTACCAGTGAAGGACGCAGTTTTCCTGTGGAGAATGTCTACCTGGACAATAAAACACCCCACCCTTCACCTAGGCAGCTAAACACTGTTATTTCTAAGATAGTTGGTGATCTCATACGCAGTGACAGCGGCAGCATCTTAATCTTTCTCCCCGGGGTGAGAGAGATCAAAAATGTTGAATCTAAACTACTCGAAACGCTCAAAGACAGAAGCATCGCCATTGTAGCGCTCTATGGTGAGATGAGCAAGCAGGCACAAGATGCAGCCATTAGACCCAGCAAAGAGGGCAAACGCAAGATCGTCCTTGCAACCAACATTGCCGAGACCAGTTTGACCATTGAAGGGATTACCGTTGTCATCGACGCCGGCTTGCAGCGTGTCTCCACCTTTAACAGCGGTTCGGGGATGAATCGTCTGCACACGGTTGCCATCTCCCAAGACGCTGCCACGCAGCGCAGTGGCCGTGCGGGACGTTTGAGTCCGGGCAAGTGTTACCGCCTTTGGCACGAGCACCGCCAGCTCTCACGACACAGTGCCCCCGAGATACTGACAAGTGACCTCACACCGATGATGCTTGAACTCGCTAATTGGGGTGTGGACGATGTAGAGGAGCTCCACTGGCTTGACCTCCCTGCCGCATCTGCCGTGCAGCATGCCCGTGAACTGCTCAGAGAGCTCGGTGCTCTGCAAGGTACGACGATCACCGAACACGGCAAGGCGATGCTAGCGCTGGGAACCCACCCTCGTCTGGCCCATATGATCCTCAAAGCCTCTGCAATCGGCTACGGTGATACAGCATGTCTGATCGCGGCACTGCTCAGTGAAAAAGATATCTTCACAGGCAGCGCCAGACACTCTTCTGACCTCTCCCTGCGAATCATGGCTCTACAAGAACATCATTCTGCTCAACACATAGACAAGGGAGCTGTTCAGCGTGCAATGACAACAGCGTCAGGCTTCCGTAAAAAACTCAAAACATCAGCTTCCCCACGAAAGAGCAGTGCAGAGATGGTTGGTGTGCTGCTCGGCTTCGCCTATCCTGATCGTATCGCCAAATGCCGTGACCTTAAAAACAGTCGCTACATTCTCAGCGGCGGAAAAGGGGCCAAACTTAACATGGAAGATGAACTCTTTGGCGAGCCCTACCTTGTCATTGCTGACCTTGATGTTGCTCAGACCGACGCGCATATCTATAGTGCTGCGACCATTAGCGAAGCCCAAATCGAAGAGTATTTCAGTGAACTCATCGCAAAAGAGCGTCTGACCAGATGGAATGATGAAACAGAGCGGGTTGAAGCGAGAGAGATCACGAAACTGGGTGCTATTACTCTTGATGAACAGCCTGTCCAAAACATCGATAGTGCTGATGTCGCCACTGCTCTGCTCGGTGCGATCAGAAAGAGGGGATTAGATGCTTTAACCTGGTCAAAAGAGGCGCTTGGTCTGCGTAAAAGGGTTGCGTTTTTGAACTATTGGAAAGAGAAAGACCCCAATGCAGCTAAGATCGTTGATAAACTTCCAGACTTCAGTGACAGATGGCTACTCGCTCATCTTGAGACATGGTTACTGCCGCACTTGGAAGGGATAAAAAGTTTCAAAGCGTGTCATAAACTCAACACCTATCCTATGCTCTTAAGTATGCTCTCTTGGGAGCAACAACAGCACATAGACACCCTCGCACCGCCAAAGATAAAAGTGCCCAGCGGCTCCAACATCGTTCTCAATTACGAGGACCCTTCCTCACCTGTTCTCGCAGTCCGACTGCAGGAGTTGTTCGGAATGTCAGAGACGCCTTTGTTAATTAATGGAACTGTGAAAATGACTGTAGAACTGCTCTCCCCTGCACATCGTCCAATGCAAGTGACTAAAGACTTGAAAAGTTTCTGGGAGAACACCTATGAAGATGTCAAAAAAGAGTTAAGAGGGAAGTATAAAAAGCATTACTGGCCTGATGATCCATTAACGGCACAGGCTACCAGCAAGACCAAAAAGAGGATGTAATCACTCATTTTCTGAACATGATAGAAAGTAGACTGATTCATTAAAGAATCTTAAGTTCTACTTCGGTATAATCACGCGTTCCTTACTCTTTGTGCAAAAGCATTAAGTTTAAGCATATGACTGATCAGTTCACTGATCTCGATCCATAAGGGACCAAAACCAAAAGGAGAAATACTCTATGAGACATTACGAAAATCTAGTAATTGTTAAACCAACGCTAACTGAAGAAGAGACAAAAGCTTCAATCGCAGCTATCGAAGAAGTTCTTACTTCAAACGGTGCTGAAATCATCGCACGTGACGCAATGGGTACTAAGAAACTAGCATACCCTATCGCTAAAAACGAGCGTGGTTATTTCCATGTTGTTTATTACACAATGGCACCTTCATCAATCGCTGAAGTTGAGCGTCGTTTCCGTATCAACGAAGATCTTCTTCGTTTCGTTACGATCAAATACGATTCTAAACGCGAAGTAACTGCTTGGAATGACCTTGTTGCTAAAACTGAAAAGAGAGCAGCAGCTAAAACTGCAGCAGCAACAGCAGCAACAGCAGCAACTGAGGCTCCAGTAGCTGAAGAAGCAGCAGCAACAGAAGCTCCGGCAACTGAAGCACCAGCAACAGAAGCTCCAGCAGCTGAATAAGTAAAGGAAAACCCAGATGTACAATAAAGTCGTCCTTGTAGGAAACCTAACACGTGATATTGAGTTACGCTATAGCCAATCTGGCATGGCAATTGCTAAGACAGCGATCGCTACTAGTCGTAAGTTTACCGCTAATGGTGAGAAGAAAGAGGAAGTAATGTTTATTGACCTTACTTTTTTTGGACGTTCAGGTGAGGTAGCAAATCAGTATCTTCGTAAAGGTTCGAAAATCCTAGTCGAGGGTCGTATTCAATTTGACCAATGGGTTGACCAAAATGGTGGCAAACGTTCTAAACACTCTATTGCCGTTGAGACAATGCAGATGCTAGACTCTAAGGGTGACAACCAGAATGCTGGTGGATCTCAAAGTGACTACAATGCACCTCAGCAACAGCAAGCACAGGGTGGTTATGGACAGCCGCAACAGCAGCAGTCTCAATCTTCATACAGTGCACCGCAACAGCAGCAGTCGTACCAGCAACCATCATACGGTGGTCAGCAACAACCGCAGCAAAAAGCACCGCAGCAGAGTATGCCGGCAGACCTACCGTCTATTGACATCGATGAAGATGAGATTCCATTTTAGAGTGAAGCCCACTCTTAAACAAGTAATAAACGCATAAGGATTTAATTATGGCTGAAAGAAGAAAATACAAAAAACGTTATTGTAAATACTGTGAAGCAAAAGTTGACTTCATGGATTACAAAGATGCAGGTTCATTGAGATTCTCTCTCTCTGAGCGCTACAAAATCATGCCACGTCGTTTGACTGGTAACTGTAAACGTCACCAAGAGATGGTTACAATTGCTATTAAACGTGCTCGTGCAGCATCGATCATTCCTTACACTGTGACTCGTAAAGCGGTTATCAACAACCCTTTCGAAAACATCAAGTAAGTCCCTGGCGAAGCTTTTGCTTCGCTGCTCTCACCTCTTTACCTTTCCATTTTAAAAATTAACTTAACTGTCTATTAATACACCAACCCTTATCTTTACTTGCACTATTGTTTATGTTAAGATAGCCCTATAAGGAGCAATCATGCCTTTCATGGAACGTCTACAAAGTGCTTTGATCTTAAAAACACCAATGTACCACCCTAATGAAGCACATATCATAGAGCACATTCATGAGATCTTTTACGAGACGATCATTCATGACCAGAGTGCTCAGATGGTTCAGATGATCATTGAGGGATTTGATGTAGACTTTCATGAACTAGGAAAGACCCCTCCACTTATCTTTGCTATCAAGTACAACAAAAAAGAGATCATAGAGACCTTGTTGCTCTACGGGGCTAATGTCAATATTCAAGACAGAGACGGTAATACCCCTCTTCATTTTGCACTGAAGTTTGAATATTACGAGCTGATGACGACACTGCTGCACTATGGCGCTGATGTCACTGTTGCCAATAATGAAGGTGTGTCAGCCTTCGACAGTGCTTCAAAAGAGGAGAAGAGCATCATCAGTACTATTGTCTCATTAGTAGATACAAAGGCACACAACCTCTTTGAAACAGCACGTTTAGGTGATCTTAACCGTCTTATTCACAGCGTCCAGAAACAGAAACAACTTTTCCAGAGCAATAAAGAGGGGCAGTCACTGCTGCATCTAGCGGTTCTAAGCAACAACTTCAAAATGGTGTTGTACCTGCTTAACAAAGGTCTCGACATTGATGCCGAAGACAATGACTCTCTTACACCCCTTATCGTCGCAATGAGCCATATCCGCTATCTGAATGTCGCGATCTTACTGCTTGACCGTCATGCAACACTCGAGCATGTCTCAAGCAATGGTCACAGTGCCCTGAGTGTCGCCATACGCAACAACAACCCCGAAGGGGCAAAAGTGTTGATAAGACGCGGTGCCAACATTAACATCGCAGACAATGCCCACACCCCTTTGACCCTCACCCATACCGCCCTGCTTCAATATCATGAAAATGCCCAGATATATAGAGAGTTGGAGACCCTGCTTTTAACTAAAGGTGCCAAAGTCGATGTCACCCTAAACTCGCTTGGCTGGACCCCGCTTTGTACGACAGTGACCAAAGTGCAAGATAAGCCAAACAGTGACCATATACGTCTTCTGTTACAGCTTGGAGCCGATGTCAACCATCTCGATATCAACGGTCGCACCCCACTGATGCTTGCTGCCTCGATGGGCCGTCTCTCTTCCGTTGAGATGCTGATGAACAACTATGCCGCCAATGACGCCATCGATAACTTTGGCTGGAGTGCTCTTATGTTCGGGGTCTACTACAACCACATAGACATCGTCACCTTTATGCTTGAGAGCGGCGTTAATCCTAACCAAGTCTCTCCACAAGGACTTACTGCTCTCAAAATCGCACAAGAGCACAAACGCATTAAGATGGTCGATCTACTTCTTGAATACGGGGCTATGGTGACTAAAGAGGATTAAAGCAAGCGTTTTGAATATATTATAAAAAGGTGGCGAATCTAAATCTAAAACACTCCACCGAGAGAAAATCTAAAGTTATGCTCCTCTCTGGTGTTGGTGTTATGGATATACTCGAAACTGACCGGAACCGTCAATCGGTTCATGATCAGGATCTCTAAAGTAGCACCAGCCGTTGTCTCATTGTAGATGGTATGTTCGTGGCTCAAGTCAGTTTCTCCAAAATCAAGAATGTCATAGTAACGCTGTTTTGCGTAGAGTGCTTCTTGTGTCAGTGAAAACGGAAAAGTAAAAAACAAGATACGTCCGTCAAACTGTTTTTTCAAAGAGAGTTCACCCACAACAGCCTGTTTGACATAGCGTGTGTATTCCAGCGATGGCATCACTACGGTAGCCGGGTCACTGATGATCGGGCTTTGAAAATTGGTAAACTTCACCCCGCGGGTATAATCAGCATCTGCCGAAGTCGAGCTATCTCTCTCATAGTCTGACCGTACCCCTTTAAGTGCCATACCTGCAAAAAACTTGTAGGGGAGATCATGTGAAAAGCCATAATCCAATCCATAGGCCAGATCACCCCTGTCATAGCTGCCGTATAGAGAGATCGCATTCACATAGTTGTTGAACATCGACTCTCCGTAACGTTCAAAATGGCCAAGCTTACCGCTCAAGACCAAAGGCGAACGGGCATTATTGTCATAGTCTTGATAATAGCTTAATTGAAAATCCCCGTAGTTGTAGCCGCTTTTGATCACCGGCAATAGCAGATATGCCGAAAGACCATAGTTGCGACTCTCTTTTGAAATATCATATCCATAAGGCGAATACTCGTTGGTTGTGACATTGTACTCATGATAGGTATTGGCATCGCCTTCGTTATAGACGCCATACACACTGCCGCCAAAAGTAAGCAGGTGCGCATTGTTGACATAACTTAGCCCGGCGATCCCCACCTCATCCATGCCGCTCTGTGCAAAGAGAGAGAAGGCATTGCTTAGAAGCGGATCTATAAAAGTGGCTGTAACCGAATAGTTAAAGATAGTTTTCCCGTTCTTACTCCCTGCTCCAAAACTCAATAACGACCCGGCATAGTGAAGGTTGAGCGGTCCGTAATAGGCATCGTCTAACGTTAGACTCTCATTGATATCGGCTCTATTTTGTCTCTTTTTGGTGGCAAAACCGGCATTGGAAGAATAGGGTTCGTCTTCAAAGAAGTGTTTGATGTTATAAGGTATCTCTTCCCTGCTCTCAATAGGATTGATAACATAATAGTAGTTCTCACTGCCTATCGCAGCGATCAACACCTCCTCGTCATTGATAAGACGTGCTTCGACCACATTATCAGCTTTAGAAACACGTTCTACGCTTGCGCCTCTTGTTCGATAGAGTGTACTACCGCTTTGGCTGTTAGCGACAAAATAGACATTGCCTCTGCTGTCCACATCACTGACGACCCCGTAATAACCCGCATAACTGTAAAGCAGTGTTCTGTTTTTATAAAGCGAACGTGTTTTCTCCTCTTGTACAAAGTAGTAGAGATTGTCATCGTTATCGATGTACACCGATGAGTTGGCCTGTGCGTAGAATTTATCACCCACATAAAGCTGCGGCTGGTCAAATGAGGATGGAACATCAAAATAGACCGCTGCACCATCTTTAAGATAGCCTTGAACCACCCTGGAATCTGTTGTCTCAACAATATGACCATCTTTGTCATACAGTCCTAGATATATCTTGGTAGGATCAGTAAATGCGCTTGCCTGAGTGCTATACTCGTCATGAATGTTGACAACTTTACCTCGATAGTAGCTGTCACGTTCAACTTTGAGTGTCTTGTCCTTTTTAAAAAGACGGACAAGTTCAGGAGCACGCTGAGCATCTGAAATCAAAAAATAGATCTTGTCACAACTGTTGTTCAACGAACTAAAATATTTTGAGGTGATCAAAGGCTCTCCCTCTGCCTCAACAAAACCATCCGACTCTTTTAAAAGCCACTGGTTAAAACCGGCCATCGCCTCTTCATAACTCTCATCAAACGTCATCCTGAAGATATGGTTGATGCGAAATGGCCACAGCCATGATTTGGAGTGGTTGTAGAAAAAACTGTTAACCCTCTCCAACCCATATTTCTCAGCCAGATAAAGATGAAAAAAACCGCCGATGATATAGTGTCTGTCATAATAAGGGAAATCATGAGTGGTCTGGTTGTAGAGAAACTGCGGTGTAATGTGTCCGGCTTTGGCCTGCATCACACTCTCTGCCTTAAATCGACCGCTATAGAGACGTCCTCCGTTACCCTGCCATGACTCATTCAAAACGGCATTTCCTTCTAACAGATAGGAGCTGATCGCTACGTTTGGAACAGTAAAGAGCGGGAAAAACCCGGCGACCATCATACCGTTGCCCAAGACGCTATGCAGACCTCGTGTAACACTGCTGGCCTTGGCATTGAGTTGATAGTTGTGTGCGGTCTCATGGTATAACAGAGTATTGAGCCATGAGGTCGAGGCAAAATAATCAGCTTTCAGTGAACCGCCAATATAGTTGATCTGCATATTATAGGGGAACTGTGTTGAAAAGCCGTTGGCGACCTGGTTCTGCTGAGAGATGATCCCGACATGCAGCAGTGCATCCATCTCGTAGCCAAAAGAGTGTTCAAACTCTTTATTGATCATCGGCTCTAGTGCCATCGCCTGTTCAGCTGCATATCTGTTCTGCTCAGTAAAGATCATCTCTACATTGTCATTCTCAGCCTTATAATACTGTTCATCTCCGGGAACAATCGCCACACCTGCGTAAAGTAGCTGCGATAAGAACACCAATGACAGTAGTACTAATAACGAACGTAATTTGGCTTTTTTCATTTCATATTTCTCTAAACAGTATGTAAATTATTATATCTGTTGATGCATTAAACCGTAGTAGTGGTTATGGATAATAAATAGATAGGAAAAGAGAGATTTTTAGATTTAGTAGAATTTGTATTTAAAGATTAAAAAGAATCGCTAACTTAAAAAAGTTTAGATTTAGTGTAGATTGTGTTTGAGGATTGAAAAGCGCGCACAAGGTACGCTGTCAAGCATCCAACGCAGATAGCCAAGGGGCTAGACCCTGCGCTGAAGTTAGACTTTTTTAGCCACAAGAAGGAACGTTTCCTGAATCAGAAGCGTACTCAAAAAGGAAGTCTTTAAGGTGCTCAGAATATTTAGCAAATTTTTTACCTTCAGCGTATTTTTCGCCGTTAGTACCCTTGTGCCATGCTTTGAAACCAGCGTTGTCATCTGCAAATGCAGCTGCCCACTCATCTTGAGTTTTCATAGCAGCACCTTTAGTACCGTTACCGTGACATTTCTTACACTGTTTAAGGTAAGCTTTTTGACCTTTTTTGATGTCAGCGTTTGCAGTTGATACGAACATACCTAGTGCAACTACTGTTGCTAATAGAATTGAAGTCTGTTTTTTCATTCTTATGATTCCTTGTGATAAATTTGTGAGATTATATCACGAGTGGAGCAAACTAAAGATAAATTTCTTGACTAATATCAAGAGTTTAATGTTACGTTACCTATTCGCCCATCTCTTCAACGTCATCATTTTCGCCTTCTGCCGTTTTAACTGCCTGACGTATCTTGTCTTGGCGCATCTTACGGTTGCTGGTGTGTTTGAGTTTCTCGAACACCTTATCGTCATCTATATCCATCTCTTTTTTAATGGCCGCATCGTCAAAACCCGCTACTTCCAAGATATAGAGTTTCAGCTCACGCTTAGTCATGTTCTTTTTAAGTATATTGTAGAGCTCAACTTCATTACTACTGATCAACGACGTTGTACATTTGTAGAAGTCAGCCAGTGTTGCACGGATCGACTTCTCGCCGTTATATTTAAACCATAGAGAATTTTCTAACATTATATTTCCTTCAAGATCAGTCTAAGATCTTTTTTATCTATTATTATATTGGCCTCTTTTTTCAAGACCTCTCTTGCACAAAATGCTACACGTGTACCCGCATGAGCGAACATGCTTAAATCATTGGCACCATCACCACACACCATTGTCTCTTCTTCACTCACACCTAAGATGTTCTGCAGACGTACCAACATGTCGCCTTTAGAGAAGTTAAACATCATGTCCCCACCGACAAGGCCTGTCAGTTTGCCATCTTTCACATGAAGCGCATTGGAGAAATCGGCATCGTAACCCAAGATGTCTTTCGCATACGATGTCGCTGTTCTGAACCCGCCGCTAAAGCAGACTACCGTCATACCGCGTGCTTTGAGTGCAGCGATCGTCTCGACAGCACCCGGCATATAGGGTAGTGAGTGACTGATCTCTTCGACTTTTGAAAACTCAAGACCTTTTAACAGCCCTACTCTCTCTTGAAGCGACTCAAAAAAATCCAACTCCCCTGTCATAGCCCGTTCAGTTATCTCAGAAACCTGTTCACCGATCCCTAAAGCATCGGCAAAAAAATCGATCGTTTCACCATCCATCAAGGTTGAATCAAAATCAAACACACATAATTTCATCATAAATTACTCATCTTTCGCTATAATCTCGCAATTATAGCGTAGGAAGCCCTTTTTGTTTGAACAACTCATCGATAAACTGCAAAACTCAACATACATCACTCTTGAAACGACGCCGCCGCACTCTGCACGTTTCAAACCTGTGATCGATACCATTGCAGAACTTGAGCTTGACAAAATGGTGGATGGCTTCAGCACCACCGACAACCCCCTCGCTAAACTCAAATACAATGCACTTTTTGCATCCCAACTGCTCCAAAACCGTTTCAACAAGCCTGTTCTTGCCACTATGAGTATGCGTGACCGTAACCGCATCGCCTTACAGTCAGACCTGCTTGGCGCCAATGAAGCTGACGTTCGGGCAGTGTTAGCATTGACAGGTGATCCTGCTAAGATCTCCGACCAAAAAGAGGCCAAAGGTGTCTTTGAGGGTGACTCAACACTGTTGTTAGACATTATTACTTCACTAAACAACGGTTGTGACATGATGGGCAAGGCACTTAAAGATGCGCCTGAGACGATCTACCCATTTGCCGTTGTCAACTCGCATGCACGCAACCCTAAATCTCTGCAAAAAAAGATGCTCAAAAAGATCAACCATGGGGCTGTCGGGATCATTACACAACCGGTTTATGATATAGAGAATGCCAAACTCTTGGTGGAACTGATGGAAAATGCGAACCGTGAAAGCGACAGAGAGACAACTGCTACGCTGATATTAGGACTCTTCCCTATTACCAAGCTGCGCACTGCCAAATTCCTTGACGCGCATGTCCCGGGCATACATGTTCCATCATACTGGATAGAGGCACTTGAAAAAGCCGCTGCTATCTCAGAAGACGAGGAGTACAAAGTGGGCTTTGAACTCAGTAAAAAACTCTTTGACGACATCAAAGCCGTTCACCCAAAAATACACCTTATGACAGCCAACCACTTCCAGATCGCAAAAGACATTCTCGCGTAAAAGCATCTCAATTGACTCTATATCTTCTCAACGGTGCCATTTAATATAAGATTTTTCAATTTCTTGTTATAGTTACCCCCTAATTAAACATTTCAAGGGTCTCGATGACTATTTATACATCTCTTATTGCATTTTTTATTGCCCTGTTTTTTACAGCGTGTAACTCAACTCCCAATGTACCTCTGTCTCCAGAACTGGATCAATATGCCCTTGTCAAAGAGAACTGTGAAGGCTTACGTACAATACCCGGTATTAACGTTCCCGATGCACTTGACAAAGAGTGCCGTACTTTTTTACAACGTCTGGATAAAGCCAATGCTATTGATTATAAGGTAGCACACTTTAATGATGACAACACCGACCCTAACGCAAAGCCAAAACCGGAGTACATCCGGTTACAAACGGATGCGTACCGTCAACACCGTAAAGCCGAAGTCGAATATCAGATGCTGTGCGACACCTTCAACCATGTCTCTTTGAAAGCTATCACACATAATCAACTCTCAGATGTTGAACTGACACTGACATTTCCGGAGACAGAGTTTACAAAAAAACACTATGACTACTATAAAGAACAGGCACCTCAGTACCGTGAAGACCCCCAATACATCGCGTTTGAAAAAAGATACGCTAAAGACTTAGTCAAACAAGGGTTAGTCTTTTTGAGCCAAGGTGACAAAAAACGTGCCAACAAGGCTTTTAAAACATCTGCCTCCCTTAACAATGCCCAAGCCGAGTACTTGGTCGGTATCGTCTATGAAGCCAAACATATCGATAAAGCGATCGAATGGCACACTAAAGCCAAAGAGCACGGCATAAAAGGTGCACGTATCAACCTGGCTCGTCTTTACAGTCGAAAACATGAACCAAAAGAGGCGCAAAAACTCTATATCGAAGCGGCAGAAGATGGCGATGCCTATGCCCAATACCTGCTTTACGAACAGTACAAAAAAACGGACAATACTAAAACGAATGCCATGGCCCACGAGTGGGTAAAACGATCAGCTGAGAATGGTTTTCCGCCCGCGGAGTATGCCTACGCCCAACTGCTCCTGAAAGAGAAAAGAGACGATGATGCAAAAGAGTGGCTTATTAAGGCGCATGAGCATGGTATAAGCGCTGCCAATGCAAGCTTGGGTGCTCTCTACTTCGATGATAAAAACTATGAAAAAGCAGTTGGGTATCTTAGTGCTGCACAGAGCGGCTACGCAAAATTTCAACTAGCACAGATGTATGAACGCGGCCTGGGCGTTGAGACCGACTTCTACAGATCCTATATGTTATACAAAGAGGCGTTAAAACTTGGACAAAAAAATGCCAAAAAAGATGTTGCGCGCCTTGCCAAACTAAAAACAGGGAAAGAAGAGGCCCATTATGATGCCGAAAAACGTAACGAGAAACAGCGCCAGAAAGCACTTACACAACGTAATGGAGAAGAGTCGATACTCCGTAACCTAAGGACCAAAGGGATGCAGATCCATCTACAGGGTCTTGTCTCATTGCCACTTCAGACGTCGCAAGGATTTATTGTCAACAGTGAGGATGGCAAACAGTTTTATGTCATCGACGCAGAGCAAAAGGCCAACGTACGGCAGTATCAATATGTTGATATCACAACAATAGCCACGGGTAATTCCATCACGGTCAGCAGTAGTGACGGTTTAACTGTCGATATCTATCAACTCTATTTTCAAAAACATACTCAACAATAGAAGAGAGGTCCACAATGCCATATCTCTTTATATTAACACTCTCAACGATGGTACTGCTAACTGGATGTTTAAGCTCACCTAAACCGGCTATGCATGAAAAGCTATCATCCTACCAAAGTATCAAAACAGCATGTAAACAAAACCCGCCGCAGACACTGCATATAGAGTGTACGCAGTTTCTTAATGATCTTGAAGAGGAAAACATCCTTCTTAATGAGATGCAAAATATAAAAG
>JBATWM010000102.1:0-9012 GCA_049672605.1 Sulfurimonadaceae bacterium | reverse complement strand
GGTTGGCGATGACCTGGGCGGGGGCTAGCATGTCGTATAGCGATGTTGTGGTGCGTCTAAGTCCTAACTGTCGAAACATGTCCTCGGCACCGAAGCGGATGCAGATGATCTGCTCTTGGTGAAGGAGCAGTATGCCTCGGAGTTGTCGGAGCTTTTGCATGTCGAAGAGCTCTTCGCCTTCAATGCTTGGCATGAAATGCCAGGGGAATGGGGAATGGGGAATCGGTACTGGGAAGTGTGAGAGGTAATCATCGGCGTTGTTTAGTCCGAACTTTGGGAGGATGAAACCGTCGAGCTTGTCCATTCCTTTTTGTTCTAACAAGGCTTTTAGCATTTGCGGGTCTTGTGGTCGTATGAATCGCAACAGTTTGGTCTCTTCAAGCTTTGTCAGTGTTAGATCGAGGTTTGCCAGTGCTTCGGGACGATCTGCACTGGAGAGTCCATCTTCAAAATCGATGACGACGGAACGCAGATCAGGGTATTTTTCGCCTGATAGAACAGCGTCGAGATTTTTATGTGAGGCGGGGATAAAGAGAGTGCCGCCGAGTTCTAAGGCGTGGATAGATTGACGTTTTGACATAGATATTCTTTTATTAGATTAAATAAAAACAGGAATGTTCTTGGTAAGAAGTAGCATAAACTCTTTTGAGTAAAAGTAAACTTATTAAAGAATTTTGATGAAAAAAATTGTTGTTTTATTGGTCATGGTATTCTCCCCTTGGTTGCTGAGAGTAAAGAGGAGAGAAGATTTGAGAGAGCGATGGCACAAGTCAAGGCGGACTCGTGTGAAAAGGCGAAACAGCAGGCACGTGATGGGTAGTATGTGGTTACCAAGATGAAGGGTGTACCTGTGAAAAGACGGACGGACGTCAATGGCAGTGTGATGTCTGGTTTAGCTATTCAGCAGAAAAATAGATTTTAGCTCCTGATGTGAATAGTCACAGTAGGTAATTGATAAGAAATAGGCCTCGTTAACTAGAACATCACCCTCTGTTTTGTGTTATTTTATGTTATAATGAAGAATCTTCAATCTAATAAGGAGTGAACATGTATCGTATTATGAAACAATCGTTTTACGTTTTGACTGTAACGACGATTTTATTGTTTAGCGGGTGTAGTAGTGATAGTGGAGATACGGTTAGCGGTGATTCAACACCTAGCCTACCACCGACCAATGCCGTATTGGGCTCTGCAACGGCACAAAATGGCCTCAAAGCGGCTCTAGCACTGTTTAATGTTCAGGATTTTGTCGTAGCATCTGGACCCGAAGCGAAATCGGGTGCTCTACAAGCGGCTGTGTCTCCAGTACAAGCACCCATATCTCCTGAGACCGTTGCGTGTCCCATTGCTGGAACTGTAACAGTATCGGGTGACATTAGTGAGACATCGTATGACATGACGATGAGGTTTTCGGACTGTCAAATGGAGCCGGGCGGGCCAATCTTCCTTTCCGGTACTCTAAGAGAAATAGCTCGCTTCCCTAATGGCTTCGACATAACTTACATAAAAGATATCTATATGACGGATGTGTTGGTTCATATTGACAGTGTAAACACCAAAATATATGCCGGAAGCCAAGTGGAGATACGCGATATTACTTATAATAGTGCAACGATAGAGCTTTCAATGCAATCAGAGACAAGTGGAGAGATTGAGCGTCTAGAAAACCTGGTGATGAAAATAGCTCAAGATGGCGACGAATTACTTTGTTATGCGGCAGGAGATGTCTATGTAGACAACAACCTGTCCCACTATCTACAAATCAACACTGAATATGATCCATTGTGCAATGGCGCTTTTACGCTTGATGGTTTAGGCACATTAATCAGTGGTAGCATGGAGCTCATCGGCAGTGATGGTAACGTGAGTATGAATGTCACTTCTGACAACAATATCACAATCGAAGGAACCGATGGCACGGTAACTTTCACCGTCAAGTAATGGTCCTCTATTCACACGTCTAAGTCGATGAAATTGTTCCCTTCAAAGATGAGGGAACACCCCCCCATTATTCTTGTAGGTGTGAATCGTCACAGGCAGGTGGGTTCTTAGACTTTCCGCAGCGACAGAGCATGACTTCTTGATCCTCTTCCAGTGTAAATTTGATAGGTTTTCCGCCATAGGTGTTGTGTGAACCGTTGCAGTTAGGGAATTTGTCGGAGTGACCGCAGGCACAATAGGCAAACTTCTTACCTGCTTCGATGGTTACCTTTAGGGGAGAATCTTGAAAGTTGGTCGTTTCTGACATGCAAAGGCCTTTAAAATTACCCCATCAATTAAATATCCAAAGATCAATGAGAATGATTTTGTTCATAATCAAGGCAGATGTTCTTTAGCGTAGCCATAGCTACGGTGAAGGTTGTCTAACGCAGAATATGGGTAAAACAGCATCTCACCCTTCGGGAAGAGCGATAAGAGGCAATCTTCAAACAAATAGATCTTCGACTTAGCTACGGCTAGGCTTTCAAATCTCTTCGTTCAAATCTTACCTCTTCTCGATCTTTTGATCCCTTGGGTATCTAATTGGCGGGGTAATAGTATTTGATCGTTTATATTTTACTATAATACCACTATGAGTCGTATCGATAACCACAAATATTACACAACCACCCTTCAACGTCATGGTAACACGGCAGAGGGGGTACACTGGAATTCACAAACTACACAGTACAAACGTTTTGAGGTTTTACTAGGGATGATCGATCTTAGTGAAGGGGATAGTGTTGTTGATGTGGGGTGTGGATTTGCCGACCTTTATCTGTACATGCAAGAAAAGAGTAGTGTCCCACGGTCTTATGTTGGCCTGGAGATCATGGAGTCTATGGTCGAAGAGGCACGGAAGAAAGTAGAGTGCGATATCAGAGTATGTGATGTGTTGTATGACCCTCTGCCGGAGGCCGATTACTATATCTGCAGCGGTGCTATGAACATATTGACACGTGATGAGACCTATAGTTTTATAACACGCTGTTTGAATGCCAGCAGAAAAGGTTTTGTCTTCAACATGCTAGAGGGCGAGGATGAGTCGATGGTCTATAACTACTACCGGCCAAAAGAGATAGAAGCAATTGCAAAAGAGTTAGGCGCAGCGTTTCAGATGACAAAAGGCTACCTTCCAAGAGATTTCACCGTCTTGCTTCTGAAAGAGGGGAATGGAAAATGGTGAATGGAAAATGGAGGATTGTGATGGTTGAGTTTGGAATAGTATTTGCTTGTCTTTCTTCCGATTTCCGATTTCCGATTTCCGATTTACCAGACGCGGAGTGTCTATAGTGTGTGCCATCTTCGGAATATTGGGCGAATTTAACCCTAGTCAAGCTCGTCAAGCACTCTCAACAATGGCACATCGAGGGCCTGACTATTGTGGAATAGTGGAAGAAGAGAGACTCTTTTTTGCCCACAACCGCCTCAGTATTGTCGACCTGCAGGCAAAAGCCCATCAGCCGATGCGTCATGGTGAGGTACTGCTCAGTTTTAATGGGGAGATATATAACCATAAAGTTCTACGAAAAGAGCTCTCTAGTGACTTTACATTTGAGAGTGACTCTGACACGGAAGTGCTGTTGGCTGCTTATAAAAAATGGGGGTTAAGCTTTGTTGAACATCTTGTAGGGATGTTTGCTATCGCTCTTTTAGATGGAAAAGAGCTCTACCTGATCCGTGACCGTCTTGGTAAAAAGCCTCTCTATTACCTGCACAATAGAGAGCAGTTCGCGTTTGCATCGGAGATCAAAGGGCTTACCCCGTTTTTGACAAAAAAAAGTTTGAACAAAGATGCGCTGAGCAGCTATCTTGGTTTTTTAGCACCGACACCACCGCACACTTTTTTCAGAGGGATCCAAAAGCTTGGCGCCGGTGAGATGGTTCATTTTGATGGCAATAAGATAGAGAAAAATACCTATTATTCACTATTAGATACCCCGTCGTCGATTATTACGGAAGAGAAGGTGGCAATAGAGAAGATAGAAGAGGGCTTGATCGAGAGTATAAAGCTGCGTCTGAATGCAGATGTTCCTATGGCATCACTGCTCTCAGGGGGTATTGACAGTGCGTTGATCGCCGCGATCGCAAAAGAGCAGGGGACTTCACTGCAGACCTTTACCCTTGGGTATGCGGAGTATCAAAACTATGACGAACGTAGCAATGCCAAGTTTACAGCAGACGCTTTGGGGGTGCAAAACAGTGCGATCGAGATTACGCAAGATGACTTTATAGGGGCGAGCGAAAAGGTCTTTGAGAGTATGGACGAGCCGCTTAATGACCCTGCTGCGATCCCACTCTATCTGCTTTTTGAGAATATTAAAAAAGAGGGGTATAAAGTGGTGCTGAGCGGTGAAGGGAGTGATGAGCTCTTCTTGGGGTATCGCCAATATTTTGAATACCTGGACATAGAAAAAGCAGCGATCTTACAACACAAAAACTGGCTCAAAAAGTACTTTCGCTCCAACTTCTCTATGAATAGAGAGTGGGAGTGGTACAAACGGGTTTTTGATGAGAGCCTTCTATTTCGTACCTCTGGTGAGAAGTTTACCGATCTGCAAAAGAACAGCATCATGCGTCAGAACATTAAAGATGGGGATGGGTTGCGTTTTTTAGAGCCTTATCGAAAAGCTTTTGAAGCGAGCGGACACAGCGATCCAAGTATCTGGTACAGCTATATCGATCTTAACCTCTTTCAGGCAGAACATTTTTTGACCAAACTAGACCGGGTCTCAATGGCCCACTCTATAGAGTCAAGAACGCCTTTTCTAGATCATAAACTTGCAGAAACAGTTTTTACCATCGATCCGGAATTACGTTACCAAGAGGGCGTAACGAAAGCACTACTCAAAAAAGTTGCTGCCAACTATCTGCCTGATGAGGTGATCAACCGCAAGAAAAAAGGCTTTTCAAACCCGTACATGGAGTGGCTGGTCGCTTCCGGAAAAATCGACCTGATCGAAGAGGTCAATGAGCAGACCGGACTGTTTAATCGCGAGATATTAAAAGAGTACATTGAACGGGGCAAACGGGGAAAATTTAAACAACATGTATGGGGTTTGTATGTACTATCTTATTGGATAAAACAAAATTTATTATAGGAGATAGATATGAGTGAAGTTCAGATCTGGCATAACCCGCGTTGTTCAAAGTCACGTGAAGCGATGAAATTATTAGAAGAGAATGGGATTGAAGCAGAAGTTGTCAATTACCTTGAAGCTGATCTTGATGAGGCGATGATTAAATCACTACTTCTTAAACTTGACATCGATGCGATCGATCTGATGCGGACAAAAGAAGATATCTTTAAAGAGTTGAAGCTGCAAAATGTTGGTGATGAAGGTGTTTTGATCCGTGCGATGACCCGTTTTCCGAAACTGATCGAAAGACCTATTGTGATCAAAGGTGATAAGGCTGTGATAGGAAGACCGCCTGAAAAGATCGTGGAATTTTTAAAAGGGTGAAAATCGTAGAGGAAAAGCCAACTGCTTGGCTTTTTTAGATTGGAAACCAAAAGCGATGTTTCGTGGAAACCGCTGACGGCAGAAGAGGGGAACTTGTTCTCCTCAATGTTAATTAGAGATTGTTCTCTTTTTTGTATTTGATCAAGATACCGTATGCTTCGTCTTTTAAAAGAAGTTTCTCTTTTTTAAGTGTCTCTAGCTCTACATCAGTCATTGTTCCCTTTTCACCCGCAATAATTTTGTCGTCAAGTGCATTGTGCTTGTCAAAAATGTGTAAAAAGTGTGCGTTTGCCGCTTCATTTTCTTTCATATGTGTAATAACATCTCTATATTCGTGTAACATTGTCTGTCCTTGTGTTTATATACTGAAATTATATCGCTAGTTGTTTGATACTTCGCTTTCCTAACATATAAAACAGTGCAATTAAAATGAGATAAAAACCCAGCCAAGTCAAGTTTGAGAGAGCGTTGCCTGCTTGAAAGAGTGAGGCATAGATGGCAATGTCGCTGAACAAGATAGAAAGCGTACCAAGTTCAAGAAGTTTAGTGCAATCAACATCGTGTTTTTTCACTACCCACTTCCAGAGCAAATGGTAGCCAATGCTATAGAGAATAAAGAGAAGTGCAAAACTGATAAACATGACCGGTAGCGGACTTATCTCGTCTTGTAAAACAGTACGTAGCGTAATGTCAGTGAAACTGATAAGTAGAGGTAGAAGAACACCGCCCAAGAAGAATAGTTCTAAGACGGCTTTATAGAGTGGTCTTATTTCAAGATCCTAGGGAGTGTGATCCCCTGTTGACCGTTGTACTTCCCTTTTTTATCTTTGTAGCTTGTCTCACAATCTTCGTCGCCTTGTAAGAAAAGAACCTGAGCAATCCCTTCATTGGCGTAGATCTTTGCCGGAAGCGGCGTTGTGTTGGAGATCTCGATGGTGATATGGCCTTCGAACTCCGGCTCGAACGGGGTAACATTTACGATGATACCACAGCGAGCGTAAGTCGACTTACCCAGACAGATCGCCAAAACATCACGTGGGATTTTGAAGTACTCAACAGTACGGGCAAGCGCAAATGAGTTTGGTGGGACGATACAGACATCCCCCTCAAAGTCAACAACATTGGCATCATCAAAGTGTTTTGGGTCGACAACGGTTGAGTTGAGATTAGTAAAGATCTTAAACTCGTTACTGACACGGATGTCATAACCGTATGAACTTAGACCGTAAGAGACAACCCCTTTGCCGACTTGCTCTTCACAAAATGGAGTTATCATCCCCTTTTCTATTGCCTGCTCGCGAATCCATGTATCTGCTTTTAAACCCATAGTGTCTCCCTTTTTGTATGTGTGTAGATCTGTAAAAAACAGATGTTTTATAGTGAACTTTTAAAGTATACTTAGAAGCTAAAAGTACTTCTATTAATATGATTTGTGCTATTATATCGCAATAAATTTAAGAGCACTTGCGCACCTTTAAAGAGGTAGTAAAGGTGTTTAGAAGCTATTTAGGAGCCTTTAACTATGGAAATGAAGCAAATTAACGCACTTATCACTAAGTTTGACGAAAGTGGTCTTTCAAAGATCAAAATCAATAAAGACGGTTTTGAGATCGAGATGGAAAAAGCAACAGGTCTTGTTGCAGCACCAGTTCAAGCAGCACCAGTAGCGGCAGCGGCTCCAGTAGCAGTGGCAGCGTCTGCAGCACCAGTTGCAGCAGCGGCGATCAGTGGTGATACTATTGACTCTCCAATGGTCGGTACATACTACGCTGCACCATCGCCTGACTCTGCACCATTTATCAAGGTTGGTGACACAGTCAAAAAAGGTCAAGCAGTAGCTGTTCTTGAAGCGATGAAGATCATGAATGAACTTGAAGCTGAATTTGACTGTAAAATTGTTGAGATTTTAGTAAAAGATGGTCAGGCAGTTGAATATGATATGCCACTATTTGTAGTTGAGAAAATCTAATTATGGCTGAGATCAAACGTATTTTAGTTGCGAATCGCGGAGAGATTGCTCTTCGTGCTATTCGTACCATTAAAGAGATGGGTAAAGAGGCAGTCGCTGTCTACTCAAAGGGTGATGAAGGTTCTGAGTACTTAAAGCTTGCAGATGCATCGATCTGTATCGGTAAAGCACCAAGTTCAGAGAGTTACCTGAATATTCCTGCGATCATCTCCGCAGCTGAGATCAGTAACTGTGATGCGATCTTTCCGGGGTATGGTTTTCTTAGTGAAAACCAAAACTTTGTAGAGATCTGTACCCATCACGGTATTAAATTTATCGGGCCGACAGTTGCTGTAATGGAGTTGATGTCTGACAAGTCAAAAGCTAAAGATGTCATGATCAAAGCAGGAGTGCCTGTTGTCCCAGGTTCTGACGGTGCGATCCACGACATCAAAGATGCTGCAGAGCGGGCCAAAGTTGTTGGTTACCCGGTTATCTTGAAAGCTGCCCAAGGCGGTGGTGGACGTGGTATGCGTGTTGTTGAAGAGGAGTCTGGTCTTAAAAATGCATTTTTAGCAGCAGAGTCTGAAGCGATTACAGCATTTGGCGACGGCACGATCTATATGGAGAAATTCATTCAAAACCCTCGTCACATCGAAGTACAGATCATGGCAGATAGTCATGGTAATGTTCTTCACATCGGTGAGCGTGACTGTTCTATGCAGCGTCGTCACCAGAAACTGATCGAAGAGTCTCCGGCAGTAGTGCTTACGCCAGAAGTTCGTGAACGTCTGCATGCCTCAGCTGTTCAAGCAACGAAGTACATCAAGTATGAAGGTGCGGGTACATTCGAGTTCCTGCTCGACAAAAACCTTGACTTCTACTTCATGGAGATGAACACACGTCTTCAAGTTGAGCACACTGTCTCTGAAGAGGTGAGTGGCCTTGACCTTATCGAGTGGATGATCCGTGTTGCTGAAGGTGAAGAGCTTCCTTCTCAAGAGAGCATCACTTTCCACGGTCACTCGATAGAGTGTCGTATCTCTGCAGAAGATTCTGTACGTTTCTTACCGTCTCCGGGTACGATCACGAAGTGGATCGCTCCGGGTGGTCTAGGTATTCGTATCGATACTCACGCACATGCTGGGTACACAGTTCCTTCTACGTATGACTCTATGATCGGTAAGCTTATTGTTAAAGCAGACACTCGTGAGCAGGCTGTTAAACGTATGCACCGTGCTTTGAGTGAATTTAAGATCGAGGGTATTCGTACGACGATCGATTTTCATAAGAAGATGATGGCTAATCCTGACTTCATCAACAATAACTTCGATACTAAGTATCTTGAGAACTATAAGGGTTAAAAACCCAATGCCACGAGGCGTTAAAGCTGAGTAGTACAAGGGCTAACGGCCTAGTGCAGCGAAGAACTAAATTCTGAGTCGTGTAAGGGTTAACCCCTTTACCCTGTTTCATCATTCCGGACTAACTCCGGAATTCACTTTTTTCCCTCACTTTGTTTTTCCTCTTAAATTTTGTTATTTAATCAACTTTTATAGACTTCTCTCTTTCCTTTTTTCTCCGCAAAAAACGAAACCAAAAACCTCTCGTGACGGCTTC
>JBATWM010000101.1:0-16620 GCA_049672605.1 Sulfurimonadaceae bacterium | reverse complement strand
GTATTGACTATGCTAAACACCTTGATAGATTTACACCAGGTAAAATCGTCGATTCCTATATAGCAACCTATACTAATGAAGATTAGAGATAAAGTCGAGTCTCTCTTTTTCAACTCTTGAACAAGCTATTATAACGACAGAAGAAGAGTATATTGAAAAGATATATACATCTGGTGAATCAAAAAAAGATTATCTATTACTAAATCTAAAACGTAAACTGGCTAAATTCTATATTCGTTCGATTATGCATAAATGTTGATTATTTTTTAAAGAGTGCTTTGATCTTACGTCGACGCAGTACATGGGCTTTCAGCTTTTGATCGTGCGCCAAGACCTCGTTGACAGCACGTGTTTCATCGAGGTCGGCAAGTTGCGCATACTTTTTTGCAATCGTTCTTAATGCATCCTCGTCGAACCACATCTTATTGAAATTTTCTAGACCTTCATAGCCGGAGACCTTTCGAAACTCCATACGGTTGATGTCGACGAGGGAAAACTCATAATCACTCTCTTTACGATTAATAAGAATATTGCCGCCGGAGTAGTCCACATGCCAGACCCCTTTTAGATGGATCGCATAGGTGAACGCCGCAAACGCTTCTAAAATAGCTTGTTTATCGGCCGGATCGTCATCACGTACATGTGCCATAGTGAAGTCATATTTGTAATGTTCAGAGATAAAAAAACTCTCCTGAATCAGACCTTTGTCATAAAATTCGATGTAACCGATGGGTGCAGGTGTGTTGACGCCCAACTCTTGGAGTTGCATGGCGTTGTGATAGGACTTATACGCTTTTGATTTTCGGATGTATGCATATGCGAACTGGTTGATGATATTGGGAACTCTAAAGGCCTTAACAACACAAGCTATCCCTTCAAGCTCAATGATCTTAAGCTCATTGCGGGCTTTATGGATCGTCTCGCCATTACTTCTGAAAAGAGATTTAATGTTGGTGAGTATAGAAGTAAAAGCTGGGTATAAAGGGGCTACCTCGATCTTGAATGACATAAGAACCTTTTAAATTGATTAGTGAATTATAGCATCAGTTTTATTCTTCATCGCAAAACTTTCTATTCATATGGTTTTAATATCAGCGAAACTATGGTTTTGAAACAGAATACGAAAACATCATATACATTTATGTATGCGATGACTGATCCTTTCAAGGGTGAATCTTTAGAGGGTGAACAGTAGTTTCTTGCTACAATCACGCTATTAAATATTAAGAAGTATTGCCAATGCAAAAAATTACCGCGACCATCATCACCCTTAATGAAGAGAAGCATATACGTGACGTGATCGAAAATGTTCAGAGTGTATGTGATGAAGTTATCATAGTTGATTCGTTCAGTACAGATAAGACAGTTGAGATTGCCAAAAGTCTAGGGGCTAAAGTAGTTGAGCAAAAGTATCTTGGTGACGGCGGGCAGAAGGCTTTTTGTGAACAGTACAGCGAAAATAAGTGGATATTGAGTATTGATGCCGATGAGCGGTTGACGCAAGAGGCGATCGACTATATCAAATCGATGGACCTTGATAATACGGCTTTCGACGGCTTCTCTTTTCGCAGACAGAGTTTTATTGGAAAAAAGTACATCCGCCAATGGTACCCCGACAGAGTAGTGCGTCTCTATAATAACGAGAAGTGCGGTTACAACACCGAAGGCGAACACGGCAAGGTACAGACCGAAAACTTTAAGGATCTGGATGTCGATATGCTGCACTACTCATTTACAGACTTTGGCATGTTGGTGCGCAAGGCAGACCGTTTTGCGGTCAACCTTGCCCATGTTCGACACAAGGAAGGCAAGCGTGCCTCTTGGTACGACCCGTTTCTGCATGGTTTTGGTGCTTTTTTTAAAGGGATGATCATCAAAGGGGGCATCTTAGGCGGAGCCCAAGAGTGGCATGTTGCCTTTGCATCAGCCTATAACAGCTATATGAAATATGTCATTATGTTGGAACTGCAAGAGAGTGAAGACAATGCAGAACGATAAAAAAAACCTCCTTGAGCTCTGTCTCTCACCAGACCTAGGCGGGTTAGAACTCTATATGATGCGCTGTGCCAAGGCATTGACTGACAGCTACAGTGTTATGAGCGTGATCAATCCTAAAGGAAAGTTGGAACAGTACTTTTGTGACAGTGAACATAAGTATGAGATGGTTGAAAAAAAATCCAACCTTTTGATGTTCAGTGCGGCCCATAAGTTGGCTAAGATCATTGATGAAAACAGCATTGATATCGTTCATCTTCACTGGACCAAAGATATCCCGATCGCTGTTTTGGCAAAGCACCTATCTAAACGTAAACCAAAACTGGTGCAGACGCGCAATATGACGATGACCCGTTTTAAAGATGACTTTTATCATCGACATCTCTATAAAAATATCGACATGATGCTGCCGGTGACCAAACAGGTGGCAGCACAGCTGGAACGTTTTATCCCCGAATCGGTGCGCCCTAAAGTGGAAGTACTCTATATGGGGACGGATAAGATCGAACTGCTAGCTGAAGAAGAGCGTATACAACTTAGAGTAGAGCTGGGAATGGATAAAAGCTTTGCTGTCGGATTGGTTGGACGTATTGAAGAGACAAAAGGGCAGCATCTGCTGATCGAAGCTGTCTCTATACTGCGTCAGAAAGATCTGAACGTCGAAGCCTTTTTTGTAGGGCATGCTATGCAAGAGGGGTATATAGATAGTTTGAAAGAGAAGGCTGAAAAGTCAGGTATCGCTTCTTCTGTCCATTTTTTAGGGTTTATGAAAAACCCTATGCATTTTATGCAGGCGTGTGATGCCATGGTCCTGGCAACGCCTTGTGAGACATTTGGCCTGGTTGTGATAGAGGCAATGGCTGCAAAAACAGCAATGGTCGCTACAAAACAGTGTGGTCCCATGGAGATCATTGAAGATGGTATCGATGGCCTGCTGTTTGAAAACGGTGATGTTGATAGCCTTGCAAGTAAAATTGAGCAGTTGGCCTCTGACAGTGTGTTGACAAAACGTATGACGGACAAGGCGCTAGCTGTGGTCGAAGAGCGGTTTGAGACAGGTAAGCAGTTTGCAAAACTAAGTACATTGTTAAAAGGAGTGGGATGAAAGTCAGTGTGATTGTAGCGGTCTACAGAGATGTTGAATCGCTATCTATTATTGTTGAGGCGTTGCGTCATCAGACCTACCGCGATTTTGAACTGGTAGTTGCTGAAGATTGTGAATATCCGGAGATGAAGGCCTATGTCGAATCGATCGAGGACATCAATGTTGTGCATACTTCCCAAGAAGATCTCGGTGTTCGAAAATCACGTTCACAAAACAATGGTATTTTAGCAAGCAGCGGCGAATATTTGATTTTTATTGACGGAGATTGTATTCCATATAGCACTTTTATTGAGAGACATGTTGCTTTAGCTGAACAACGCCGTGTGGTAAGTGGACGTCGTGTTAATCTTGGTCCAAAATTTGCGGAGAAGGTTCGTACAAATAAGCTTTCACCGCTCCAGCTTGAGAAAAATTATCTGTGGTATTTTCCTTTTGTAGCGCGCGATGCACATGAACGTCATGCTGAAAGTGGCTTTGGTTTTGATCCCCATGGGTTTATATACAAGCAGTTTTTACAAAACCGCGCATCAAGTACTGATATATTGGGATGCAATTTCTCTTGTTATAAAGAGGATATGGTTGCGATCAACGGTTTTGATGAAGGGTATGGTCCTTCACCGCTTTCAGATGATACCGACTTACAGTGGCGCTTCGTAGGTATGGGTTATGAAATCGTAAGTTGCAAAAACGTAGCAAATATCTTCCATCTATACCATTCGCGATCGGCTAAAAAAAATGCAAAGAGTGCCGAGACACTATGGCAGATGTTCTACGCCAATCAAAAAGCAGAGAAGTATGTGTGTGAAAAGGGTCTTAACACCCACTAAGGGTAGGTTGCTTCGATCGCCTCTTTGAGTTTAGGATAGTTGGTCTTTAGGCTATAGACTTTTCTCATATGTCTCTGTGCCTCTTTCCCCATCTTTTTGGCTAAGTCTTTATTTTCGACGAGAGCTTTAAGCGGGGTGTACCAATCGTCATCATGAATGAGATAACCACTTTTTTCATCAAGTATGACATCAGCATTGACGCCTACATCTGAAGCGAGTGAGGCGATGCCGATCGCTCCGTATTGAATCAGTTTAAAACCACACTTACCACGACTCCATGGCGAATCGATTAGCGGCATAAGACCGATGTCGATCTGTTGAAGATCGTTGATCTCACTTTCAGCACGCCAGGGAATATAGTCATACTCAAATGTAAAATGCTGTCCGGGTTCTCTGTCACAGATAAAGAGAAAACGCGTATTGGGGCTGTTTTCTAAGACCCTGGCAATGTCACTGATCATCTTTTCGGTAAAAAACTGGTAGTTACCGCTAGTCCCTGTCCATCCGATGGTCACTGTCTGCACATCTATAGGAGAACGTTGTTGAAACTTGTCGGTGTCGATGGCAGTCGGGATGACGTAGGTGTTGGGATTGTAGCGTCGGGCGAAATCGGCCAAATAGTCATTACCGCAGACACAGCTTTGTGCTAAGGTAACAAGGCTTTTGATCTTTGGCTCGTTTTGTACAAACAGAGCATCATCAAAATCAAAGATAAGATGCGGGTTGACCTTCACCAAAAGCGCCTCGAAAAAGGTAGAGTTGGACTTGTCCGAACTCATAGGGCGCTGCATATAAACAACATCATACTTCTTGACTAGCCAGAGAAGATAGAGAAAGCGCAATCGTTTGATCAAGGATCTAAAAATCTTAGGAACAGACTTGTTGTTATATTCGGCATAAAAGACGTCCGTATCAAAATCTTTTTGCAGTTGATCAAAATAGGCAAAGACCCTAAATCGGGAAGATGCCTCGTTCTTGTTTTTTACGATAAAAAGGATTTTAGGCATAGTGTTTTCCATAGTTCTGTTTTTTAGAATCTCTTGTTAATATGATGTTTACTGTAAGGTTCATCTGCGCTAACTCTTTAACAGTGATGTTAAGTTGTCCAACTCGTTCTCGGGGGTAAAAAAGGCCTGCACGGCTGAACTATTCTTCTGCAGCTCTGTTCTAGAGGCAAACTCTTTGGCATTTTGAAGAAGAGCATCCTGGAGCTGCCCTGACTGCTGATCTTTTACCAGTGTAAAAGCAAACCCCAGGTTTTGAAGTTCTGGAAATGAGGTGTTGTCATAACTGATGCAACTCAGGCCGTAGGCCAAGGCCTCTATAAAGGCATTGCTCAGCCCTTCTCCGTCACTCGGAAAGAGAAAGACATCACTGTTCAAGTAGAACTGTTCTACATTATTGGTGTGCCCTGCAAGGTGGATCTTCTCTTTATACTCGAGGGCATTTAAAAACTCTAAAAACCCTTCTTTGTAAGGTTCGTGAAACCCGCCTACAAGGGTAAATACAAAGTCGATCTGGTTGTCATACAGCACCTTACAGGCTTCGATAGCACTCTTTTGGCCTTTGCCTTCGGCTATTCGGCCGACATGAAGCAGCTGCAGAGGCTGATGCGGCTTAGCATCAAAATCTATGGACTGAGAAGGTGCAAGGTTTAAAGAGGGGTAGATCACTTTTAGCTGGGTGTTCTCGCCAAAAGGGATGATGTATTCGATATTGCGTGCAAGATGTTCACAAATGGCAATATGATAATTGACCTTGGAGTAGATGAGCCGATGAAACCAATCTTTTTTCGGAGAGGACTTGGTTGTGCCATGGCGGATGATCAGGTTGATATCCAGTCCTAAAAATGAAAAGTAGAGGGATTTAAGTTCAGAAGCGCCCAGAAAGAGCACATTTTTGATACCGCGTTCCTGTATGATACGGCGAACGCCAAAAATGATAGAGGGACTTAATGACTTTCTAAAGGCGACGGACTCAAAATTGATCTGCTTACTGTCAGGATGTTGGTGATACTGCTCTTCAATGAACTTGCCCTGTTGGGCAATGAGAGTGACATCTGTAACGCCACTGAGCTTAAAGGCAAGTTTGATACTATCGATCTCCATACCGCCTTGATAAGGCGAGAGACAGATAACGGCAGTAGGGGATACTGTCATTTCCAGTTGTTTGCTTTCAGCTCTTCAATATATGCTTTAATCTTTCTTTTTGGTTGCCAGCCTAATGCTTCTGTTTTTGCACTGATAACATCTGCGAGCATTCTGTTACCTTTTCTCTCCGGTAACATCTCGATCTCACCACCAAACATCTCTGCTATCTCTTTTATGCTAAACGCTTCACCGCTGCCAATACCAAACTCATCGCCATAACCGTTTTCACCAACGAGTACAAGTCCATCAATGATGTCATCTATATGCGTAAAGTTTCTTTTTTGTGTACCTGGGCTGACAATAGTCAGAGACTCGTTGTTTTTCATCTTCTCTTTAAAAAGTGCTATCAGTGTTGCATATTTACCGGTTTGTATCTCTCTTGGCCCATATACATTGTAAAAGTAGGTAATCGCGAAAGGAACGTTAAACCAGTTACCGTAGTTCACCACAAGCTCAGTATTTGTTGCCTTTGTCCATGCATATGGTGACGCACTTCTTCCTAGACCGCCATCACCAAACTTAGTCGAACTTCCTGCATATAAGATTTTGCATCCAGCTTTTCTTACGAACTCTAAAACAGCAAAAATACCATCTTTATTATATTCCCAAACTTTTTCTATATCATCAAAGCTCTGTTCAACTCTAGAGTACTCTCCAAGGTGATAAACCATATCCGGATTAAAGGTAACAAGTTCCGCGATATCTTTTGTACTACCTTTTATATAGGTAACATTTTCGACATGATTCGCTGTGCTTCCGGTAAAGTAGTTGTCTAGTGAATAGACATCATTGTTTTCATCTTGTGCTAATCTCTCACAAAGATGACTCCCTACAAAACCAGCACCACCTGTCACTAGAATTCGTTTGCGCATGTTTACCCTTTTTATGTATTAGCGGTATTTTATCATTAAGCGGTTTAAAATGTATCGAGCGTTGGCTGAATACCTTTGAATACTGCACTTGGTGTGATCTGCTTCATGCAGATGTTGTCTTGGCAGTTCTTCATGACATCAGTGTTGTAACACGGTGAGCATGGAAGGTTTTGAGAGATAATATTGATGGTGATATTGGGTGTCGGGTATGGACCGGTAAGCGATACAGGTGTAGGCCCAATTAAAACGGTGATATCGGTATCAACGGCTGACGCTAAATGCGCGGGTCCTGTATCGGTAGTAAGGATCATCTCGGCGTGGTCGATAATAGTGATCAGATCAACAAGAGGTGTCTTCCCGCTGAGATCGATGACGTTTGAGGGGTAGGGCTTGATCGCTGCAAAGTAGGCCTCTTCCCCTTTGCCTCCTATGATTACGACAGGGATATGTGCCGGGATCATAGAAAGCAGTTTTTTCCAGTGGTGTTGCGGCCAAGCACGATAGTTTATTTTATTGCGGTTTGAATGTGAGTTGCTTGGGCTAAAGACAATATATTTATCGGGTAGTGTGTACTGTTTTTGCACATTTTCATAAGAAGATCCAAATAATTTTGGAAGAGATATGTCTAAAACGGCATCACTGCAGAAAGGGGCAAGTGTCTGTTTGATGATATCAACCATATGCCGTTGTCCGCTTTTGAGCTTTGGTGACGTAAAAGGCGAGCCAACTTTATGTTTTGCGTTGATTTTTGTAGCTAGTTTATCAAAGTGCTTATTCTCTTCCAGGTTGATAAGGAGGTCGTAGTCAAGAGTTTTTGAGGCTTGTATGATGTTTTGTTTCTCTCTACTAAGAAAAATGGGAACTTTACGATGTTTCAGCGGGTAGATAGTGTTGACTCTAAGGTCATGTGCCAAGATCGCTCCCGGACCCGGTGTTGCAACAACATCAATTTTGACATCTTTACCATACTGCTTTGTGACGGCATCGATCATCACGGTGGCGTAGATCAAGTCGCCTAAAGCACCACACCGTATGATTAAAATGCGTTTTACATCTTCTAATATAGTTGCCAAATTTTGTCTGCTTTTTTAAGGAATTATAGCAAGAATTCACTCCAAAGGGGCTTTATAGTAAAATAGCGATTAAATTAAAAAAAAGAAACAGATTGAAAAAAACATTTAAACGTTATTGGCCCTTTCTAAAAGAGTATAAGTTTTATTATTTCATAGTCTTTATTGGAATTATATTGACGGTTGCAGCTACCGCAGGCACCGCGCAGATCATGCAGCCGCTTATGGATGACATGTTCATCGCGCGTGATCCAGAGATGTTGGTGTACATTCCATTGATGCTGATCGCGATCTATTTTGCCAAGTCACTTGGGCGCTATCTGCAGTCAGTGTTTATGAGCTATATTGGTTTGAGTATGGTTACGCGATTAAGAGAGGTGCTTTTAGAGAAGATCTTGCATCTGGATATGCAAAAAATCTATGCCAACCGCAGTGGTGAGATGATCTCTCGTGTCACCAATGATATTGGGCGAGTTCAGTACTTTGTTTCGAACATGTTGCCTGAATTAGTGCGTGAAGTACTGACGGTTGTAGGCTTGATAGCGTATGTGATATACCTAAGTCCGGAACTCTCATTTTATGCCTTGGTAGTACTGCCAGTTGTGATATACCCGTTGATACTTATTGCTAAAAGATTAAAAAAGATTTCGCATCGTTCTCAAGAGAAAAATGCGGATGTGATGACACGTCTGACCGAGGTGTTTAATAATAATGAGGTCATTAAAGCAAATGCAACAGAGGCCTTGGAACTAGAACGTTTTTCACAAGAGAATTGGCGATTTTTCAAGATCAACATGAAAGGGGTCTATACGAATGAACTAGTCTCTCCTATGTTGGAGATTATTGCAGCCATCGGTCTTGCCGCAGTCATTTATATCGGTGGTCAGCAGGTCTATGATGATAAGCTGAGTGTGGGTGAGTTTACCGCCTTTTTAACCGCGGTAGGATTGGTGTTCCAGCCGGTACGACGGATTGGTTCGATCTATGGACGGATTCAAGATGCTTTGGCGGCGAGTGAACGTATTTTTTATATCTTTGATCAAGAAAATAGCATTGTAGATGGCGATATTGTGTTGAGTGAGCCAATCAAGCATATTGTGTTTGATGATGTCTCTTTGATGTATCACGAGAAAAAGGCACTCCAGCATATCAATATCAATATCTCTAAAGGCCAAAATATTGCACTTGTAGGTGATAGTGGTGGAGGTAAAAGTTCACTGATTAATTTGTTGTTGCGTTTTTATGACACTTCGAGCGGAGGAATCAGCATTAATGACAAGTCAATAAAAACTTACACTCAGAAGTCTCTTCGTAGTGAGATAGCCATTGTCTCGCAGCGTGTCTACATCTTCCAAGACAGTTTAGCCGCCAATGTGGCTTATGGTGAAGATATGGATGAAAAGCGTGTTGTCGAAGCGTTAAAACATGCAGATGCGTATACATTCGCTCAACAGTTGGACGATGGGATCCATACTCTGATGGAAGAGTTTGGATCAAACCTTTCAGGAGGCCAGCGTCAACGTATCGCTATTGCTCGAGCCATCTATAAAAATGCGTCTCTGTTGATCTTGGATGAAGCAACAAGTGCTTTAGATAATGAGAGTGAAAAACGGATACAAGATGCTTTAGAGGATTATGTTAAAGATAAGATCACTATTACGATCGCACACCGCCTGAGTACTATAGAGCATGCCGATGAAATATTGGTCTTTCAACAAGGTGAGATCGTAGACCGCGGATCGCACCAAGAGCTACTAAAAAGCTCTGCTGTTTATCAGAGGCTTTCGGGAGAGTTTAAAGCTTAAGTGTAAAGTTTAAGACGGTAGTACCAAATACCAGAAGAAAGTCTTCGTACACGCCTCTTTAATTTTTTAGGAGTACTTTTTGAAACATAGAAAAACTCTTTATAATGTTTTGTAAGTAGTTGCTCTTCTTTTTTGTTATATAAATAGTTTTGGTAATTTCGCATCTCTTTTATAAGATCCTCAAGTACTGTTTTGTTTGATTGGCTTAAGATGGAAAGAGAAGCAAATGCTTGGAACCTTTCAATAAGCTCTTGTCTGCTTTTTATGAACCTCGTTTCACTAGCCTTCACTCTTGACCAAAAACTATAGTTTTTGTCATTTGCATGCTTAGTCACTTGCTCGCTGTGACGTCGATAATAGACTAAGGGATCGGGGTATAGGGAGATCTTTCCAAAGGATGCAGCAACAAAACCTATCCACCAATCATGATAATTGAATGCTTTGGGTATAGGAAGTGCATGCTTCAATAACTCTTTTCTAAAAAGCATGGCATGTGCAGAAACTGAGTTCTCAAAAAAGAAATTTTTAGGATTGGAACCCTGTATAAGATTGACCCTGTTTGCAAAATAGTTGTCGTCATGTTTTGTTCCATCTTCATCCATTGTTGAAGAGTCAGCATAAATAAGTACACTGTCACCTATATGTTCAAGCAATTTTTCAATCTTTTCCGGTTTCCAGATATCATCTTGGTCAGAAGGTGCAATGAAGTCACCTCTGCACGCTTCCAAAGAACATTGCGCGTTTTTGACAAAACCAAGGTTAGTACTGTTAATGGTGTATTGTAGTCCATGACTCTTATGGTACTGTTCTAAAATGTCTATAGTCCCATCGATTGAACCATCATCAAAAGCCAATACTTCTATATTTTTATAACTTTGATTAAAGATAGAATCAAGCTGTTCTCGAAGATATTTTTCTCCATTGTATGTCAGGATAGGAATAGAGACTAGAGGTTGTGTATTAGGCATTTCAGCTCATCCTAAAGAAGTTTTTGACCTTCTGTCTTATACGATGACGGATGATTTTCAACGTTAGCTTTATAAGCTTTTTTGTTGATATTTTTTCGAGCATAATTTTAAATATATCAGGTCCAAATATATATTTTTTAAAATGCTCTGCTAACTCTTTATTGCCAACCCTTGCATGATATAAGTATAGTGCAGCACAGCTCAAAGACCACATTTCAAGTCGTATCTCATCTGTTTTTTTAGAGTGAATTCCACCCTCATGTATCCTATAGCGCGACGGTGATATGTCTGCCAAGAACTTTCCTTTACCATGAGCACCTAAAAGAGACCATATAAACAGATCTCCGTACTGCGTACATTGAAACTCTTTGGGTACTTCACCGATAACATTTCTAAAACATGTAGTTAGCGTGTTGATCGGTGTTGTTCTTTGCAGTTCATCCTTTTCCAGGTCGCGTGTGGCACCACCAACGTAGTCTTTTACTATTCCATTTTCATCAAATGCTTCTACAGATGTGTATGTTATGACATATTCATCATTCTCTTCTAAAAAGTCTACCTGTGCTTGAAGCTTAAAATGATCTGTCCAGTAATCATCGCCTTCACAAAGAGCAATATATTTACCGAGAGCTTTTTTGTATAAAACAGGCATTGGTTTAACACCTTTGGAAAAAGTATTCTCTTTTTCATATACAGGTTTGATCAGTTGCGGATACTGGTCAGCATACTGTTTTACGATTTCAGCCGTTTTGTCAGTAGAACAGTCATCACGTATCAAAATTTCAAAAGGAAAATCAGTTTCTTGCATCAGAAAACCATCTATTGCTTCAGCTATATAAGGTGCATGATTATAAGTTGTACAGCATACACTCAAAACAGGCTTATCAAGATTACCTTTCCAGTTTTGCATGATCTCATGTTCCGTTTTATTTATCATATCTAATACCTCTTTCTACTTTGAAGCATTTAGGTGAGGCATATCCTCACCATTGTAGTTAATGCCTAAAAATGTATATAGTTTTTCCATTGCATTATCTTCAGACAAATTTAAAACTAAAAGATCTTCTGGTCGGTGTTTAAAATACTCTTGTACTCTATGATTATGCATCTCATATTGATCAGTATAGATTTCATAATCATACACTGTCGTCTCATCTATGCCATACTTTACTTGTTGTGCTTCCCATAGAAAACCTTTATACCTATAATTGAATTCTTTAAGGTCATCTGCTGTCGGTAATCTGTCTTTCCCAACGAGCTTGGTATGAAAACGTGTTATTGACTCATACCATTCATCTTTATTATCTCGAACTGTCAAGATGAATTTAGATTTAGGAAATGCATAATCAAGAACTGTATAGGTGAAATCATTACTAAAAGGTATATCTTGAAATGCATCAGCTGTTTTACATAGATTAACAATGTTTTTAAAATCACGCACAGCCCACTCACTCATCAGCATTTCGCCTTTGACCTGATCGCCCATCTTGTAACCCAATGACTTCAACACAGCTTCCACGGTTGTTGTTCCAGTCTTATTTTGTCCTACACAAAAGACTTTTGTTTTTTTTCTAAAAAATGACATTGAGTCTATCCTTCTACTCTTCCAATTTTTTTACTATTTTTCTAAGAACTGGAAGAAATTGTTCAAGAAAATATTGAAATGACAACGTTTTAAATATCCAATTTAAAAATATATAAACAGTTGAAAATAAAACCAATTTAATAAGTAGTGAAATTATATTAGAATCAGATAAAAACTCTACTGCAAATAAAGTTGTTAATAGGGCTAGAGCTGCAATCATTACCTGCACTATAATAAGTCTGTAAAATTCTATTATAGGTATAGAAGATTCACGAGATGCCATAACGATAGTTATACTGGTATTAATGACTGCAACAATTATAAGACCATACAGGAAACCTTCTATTCCAAATAAGAAACCAATGCCAAGGTTAGAAAATGCTACAAATTTTTTGTAGATAGCCATACGAAGAAATGCTTTTGAATTGCCACGACTACTAAGTACATTGACCAGCAAGGCATTTATCGGGTAGGCAAACCCACTAAAAGCAAGTATTTTAAAATACTCGACAGATGGAAACCATTTATCTGAAAACAAGATTACTATCAGCTCTTCGGACACAAGGTATAGGCTTCCAAAAAGAAGAAAGACTATGAAACTAATTATTCCGAGACTTTTTAATATGATGTTCTGAAATCGTGGAAGATCATTTTGTACTTTACTTAGTACAGGAAAAAGTACAGACATCAAGCTTCCTGAAGAGTACTGAATTGCCATCATGTTTAATGATTTTGCACGCTGATAAAACCCTAGTGTATTAGGATCAAATAGTTTTCCGATAATCAGATAATCTAAACGAGTATAAATTGCATCAAGGAGTCCGACTAAAAACATTCGAAAGCCAAAGCCCCACAGTTGAGTTAATGCTTTCCATGAAAACTCCCTACTAGGTATCCATTTGGCTAAGGTCCAAATAAGAATATTGTACAGAATGCCCATACTTAAAGCCTGTGCTGCCAAACTCCAAACACCTGCGCCATAAAATGCTAGAGATATCCCAATGATTCCACTTGTTAATGATGAGAGCAAACCTATTTTTGTCAAAAGTGCAAAATTGAGTTCTTTGTGAAGTCGTGTGCTTTGCACACTGCTAAATGCATTGATAACAAACAGAAAAGACATAACTTGAACTAAGAGCAATAATTGTTCATTATCATAAAACGTACTTATGAAAGAGGCCGAAAAGTAGGTTGTTAAAGTGAGTAGTAATCCAATAAAAATATTGAAATAAAAAACAGAGGTGTACTGGGAAGGATGGACTCTTCGTCGCTGAATGAGTGCCGCCCCTAACCCTACATCAGTAAAAACTGTAGCTATACCGATGATCACCATTATCAGAGCAATCAGACCAAAATCTGACGGTTCAAGAAGCCTCGCAAGAAATATGGTAACGATGAACCCCATGCCATGGGTAGCCATCTTGCCGAAAAAGTCCCAGATAAAGGCTTTTGTACCTTTTGTTTTTAAATGATCCATTTATTCCAAATATTCGTCTAAATTATTTTTTTTCAAGTCATTGGAGATGGCATCTACAATCAGAGGATTTAACCTTTTCTTCCAACTGTCGTCAGCGGTTTTACTCTTGTACACGGAATAGGTATCATCTTGATTAATCTTTGTGCTCTGTTTTAAGAATCGCTTTGTTTGATCCGTGATTTGAATACTGCAAAAACTAAAATTTTTTTCGACTTCTTCTAATGTGTGGGTGAGTAAGTCGTCATATTTAATGAGACAAAACCTGTTCGGATACTGTTCTTGAAGTTTATGAAATAAGAGCACAACCTCTTTCCACTTTTCATAACCATAGAACTCTTCCGGTTTATCCAGATTTTTCTTTTGTGCATATTGCCATTCGCTGAGCTCATCCCAGCCAAGGTCTTTTCTAAACTCACGGGGCGCATTGAGGAAGGAATTAATGACAGCATACGGACTTCTCACAATACCGATAACTATAACATCGGGATCGACCGTTAGCATGTTTTCTAATATATGATGGTACCTTACCTCTTTGTAGACAATATGGATTGGGTTGTCATTTTTTTGGAAAACGGGGTAATTACCTTTGTCAATCTTGTCCTGTTGAAGCAAAAACGGGTCACTACTCTGTGCGATCTCTTCAAAAAAAGTATTAATATCTTTTAGCGAACTTGATGTGTTCAAATAATCTTTAAAGGCATAAGAGAAAAGTGGCTGAAATTTAAAATTTACATCCGGGGAACTATTGAATATTTGACCGATCCAAGATGAACCGGAGCGTGGGACAGAGTGAATGGCTATCTTTTTCATCAAGTGTCCTAAACTAATTTATAGCTGTTGAGCATGTTCTGAATAGCTTTGTTTGAGTTAAACATCATAATATCTATGATTGACAAATAAGGAACAAATTCGTTTTTGAACTGTTTATATTCTATCAATTCAGTTTTTATAAACTTTAATTCTATATTTTCCGCTTCAAAAGCTTCTTTATTATAAAGCTCTTGCCCGCCTATTGCATTAATGTAATTTGAAGCACCAAGGCGTTTGCATATATCTAATACTTTATCTTGAGCTTTCAGATTGTTGTCCTTTTCAAGATCACTGGAATACACTATTTCTGTATTACATTCCAAATAATCTGCTATCTTCTGCAGTGAATTTCCAATAAATTTAGCCAAATTTTTTTCTGGATTTTCTAAGATACTTTCAATCAAAGGAAAGACTATTTCATACTGAGGCGCCTTTTTATAGGCTTGTTCTATACTTTTCAACAGCTTTTTTGAGTTATTACCTACCTCAATTTCATTGATCAGTTTATTCTGACTAGCTCCCGAGAGTTCCAATGTTATTTTTTGCACTTGTCCAGTATGTAGAATCGAATTTCTATTGATGTACCCTTTTTTAATAAAATTGACATCATCATAGATCACAAAGGTATCTACAGCATTTAACAATTGCCAGTATCCTATAGAGGGAAAGAAGTAAGGTTGCATGATCGCTAATGTCACAGGTTACTCTTTTTAATAGGAATGATATTTATGAGATGATGTCTGTTTTGTACCATGGTTCTATTTTAGCGTTTAGGACCTGTTGACAGACTGCGTAACTTCTTAGCAGGATTCCCAAATACAGAGACTCCAGAAGGTAAGTTCTTTGTCACGACACTTCCCATGCCAATAGAGACATCTTCACCGATTGTAAGGTTGTCTCTAAGCCTGACGCCTAAGCCTATTGTTGTACCATTTCCAATCGTACAGTTACCGCCTATCAAAGATCCGACTGACATCCAGACTTTTTGACCTACTTTTACACCATGTCCGATGTTACATAGATTTCCGATGACAGAATCATCTTCTATAACTGTATTTGCAAGTGTACCGCGCACGATGACTGCACCCGCACCTAGTTCAACATTATCACCGATCTGTACACCTGCAAGATGCGGGAATCTCAATGTCTCATCATTAGCGGTTTTATAAAGAGCAATACCATTACAGCCAATTGTACAGTTCTCCCTTATGATACAGTTCTCACCTATAACTGTTCCTCTTTTTAAAACAGAGCCGGCAGAGATCACACTTCCTTTACCTACACTCACACCTTCTTCGATTATTGCTCTTTCATCAATGAGAGCCTGAGGGTCTATTGTTGGAACCTGTACTTTTATTTGTGAGGTAAACGGTGCACATCTCTTTTCTCGGTCAAAGAGATCGATCAATTTAATAAAAAGTGCACGTGGGTCTTCTGTATAAATAGCTTCACTGTCTGGAAAGTGTTGATGCAGCTCTTTTGTTGTAATAACCAAAGCCTCGCGCAAGCTCTTAATAACATCATCTGTAGGCTCTCTGTCTACAAAGCAGAGGGTGTCTGCTTCGGCTGAACGACCATCTGAAAGACCTTGATACTCTTTCTTAGAAGACGATGGAAGAGAGGGTATATATTCAATTCCACTTCTCTGTACAAAACGATCAATCTCATCCCAGGATAGAGGATGTAAAAAGGGGATAAACTCGCTGCTCATCTAAATCTAACTACTTTTCTGAAAGATAAGAGACGATTGCATCTATGCTCTGAACTTGATTCATGTCTTCATCAGGAATTTTGATTTCAAATTTCTCTTCAAGCAGTAAGAGGATATTGGCCATATCAAGAGAATCCACATCCTGTTCCGTTAAAGGCATGTCGTTAACCAATGTATCCATGTCAGCCATAGTGTCTGCTTCTTCAATAATACTTCTGATCTCTTCTACTGTTACTGTCATGTGA
>JBATWM010000100.1:0-11489 GCA_049672605.1 Sulfurimonadaceae bacterium | reverse complement strand
AACTATACTCTCACTCTTCAAACATGGACGGCTGGCCGAGTGGCCGAAGGCGCTCGCCTGGAACGCGGGTATAGGGCAACCTATCTAGGGTTCGAATCCCTAGCCGTCCACCATACATCATCAATCCTCAACAACCAAAACATTGACAATTATGCACCCTTATTATCATGACCGCACAAGTAACTAATACTGCATCACGATGACACTTAATGGTAAAGTAAGTAAAAGAAAGTATTATGGCCCCTACTCAAGACGACCCTATACTAATTGTAAAGCTATAGAGGTACACAACACAAGGGAATCAATGCAGATCACTCCACACACATTTGATAAAGCCAAAAGTGTTGCTACTGCCTGGCAGCATGAAATTGACCAAGGAAGAGAGCACGCCGAGAAAAAGTTTCATGAGATGATGAAGCGGATGCTTAAAGATCCGATGAATAAAGTCTTTCTTATCGAACTTTTGGATCAAAGTTTTCGTGCCAGGGAGAACAAACGGGTTGCCGATCAGCTGGAGTATCTTTTCAACAAGTACAATCAAACAGATATCTTCACACCGTTCGAAGAGCTGCTGGTTTGGCTTTTTCGTCATGTCGGAATCTACCTACCCGAAATTTCTGTCCCGCTCTTTATTCACTACCTGCGCAATGACATCAGTAATGTTGTTATCAAAGGTGAATCTTCTCCGCTAATACGCCATATCAAACTTCGACGGCAGGAACAGACCCGCGTTAATATCAACATCATCGGCGAAGCGGTCTTGGGCGAAGAAGAAGCACGTGAACGTGTCAAAAAGTACATTCATGCTTTACAAGATCCTGACATCGATTATATATCGATCAAAATTTCCACTATCTTTTCGCAGATTACGCCCTTAGCCCATGATTGGACGCTGCAACAGATCGCCGTACCCCTTGAGATGATCTATCAGGCAGCAATGGAAAATAAGTTTAGAGACCATAATGGTAAAGTGCAGCATAAATTTGTCAATCTTGATATGGAAGAGTACCGCGACCTCCGCTTAACACTTGACGCTTTTAAACAGACCCTCTCCAAGAAACAGTTTATGCCACTGCATGCAGGGATCGTATTGCAAACCTATCTTCCCGATGCCCTTTCATATCTCAAAGAACTTGTAACATGGGCAAAAACACGTGTAGAGAACGGCGGTGCTCCGATTAAGGTGCGTTTAGTCAAGGGTGCCAATCAGGAGATGGAGCTAACGGAGTCAAGCCTGCGCGGTTGGCCGTGCGTAACCTACCTGAACAAAGCCGAGTCAGATGCCAACTACAAAATATTGATGAACTATCTGCTCGATCCCGATATTGCGCCTTACGTTCATACCGGGATCGCTTCGCACAACCTTTTTGATCATGCTCTCGGTATGCTGCTCGCACGCGAACGCGCCATTGAAGCATACTACAGCGCAGAGATGCTTGAAGGGATGAGTGAAACGGCGTACCGTCTCCTTAAAAAGGAGGGGCTGAATGTGATATTGTATGCTCCGACGGCTACAGCCGAGACCTTCACCAATGCCATTGCTTACCTTGTACGGCGATTTGACGAGAATACGGCTGAGCAGAACTTTTTGCGCCACAGTTTCGGATTGCAGGTCGGTTCAGCTGCCTGGGTAAAACTCTTGAAAAGTTATGATGATGCCGTCAATGCGATCCCCAATATTGCATTGACACCCTTTCGTACCCAGAACAGAGAGAAAGAACTTATCGCAACAGCTGTGGACTCAGACACCTATCTCTTTAAAAATGAGAGTGATACCGATTTTGCACTGCCGCAAAACAGACATTGGGCCGAAAAGATCCGTGACAAGTGGAAATATATCGGACAAAACGGCGGCTTTAATGCTGAGCCGGTCATCGGCGGCAAGTCTATCACCTCAGACGACTATACTGTCGTCTTCGACAAGTCGCAGTATCACGACAGCGCTGTCGTAGGCCGCTATATTTCGGCCTCAGAAGAGGAGCTTCATCAAGCGGTGCGTATCGCGGAAGCAGACCCGGACGGCTGGCGAGAGCTTGATGCAAAAAGCCGTCAAAAGATCCTGATGGATGTCGCCGGAGAATTTCAAAAGAGCCGGGACGACCTCATCGGCATTGCTGCGGCAGAAGTGGGCAAAGTCTTTGCCGAGACAGATGTCGAAGTCTCCGAAGCGATCGACTTTTTGAACTTTTACCCCTACCGTGTCCAAAAACTCAACGCGCTCGAAGGGATCAAAACCGAGGGCAAAGGGGTCGGTCTCGTTATCAGTCCCTGGAACTTTCCCGTCGCCATCCCTGCAGGCGGTATCGCAGCGGCATTGGCTGCCGGCAATACCGTCATCTTGAAACCCTCCTCCGATGCCATTCTCTGTGCCTACCGGCTTTGTCAATGTTTTTGGGATGCGGGTGTGAGTAAAAACACCTTGCAGTTTGTCCCGACCAGCGGTTCCTTGGCAGGCAGCCATCTCATCCCCGACCGTGCCATCGATTTTGTTATTTTTACCGGTGGGGAGTCGACCGCCTATGCGATGATCAGGAACCGTCCTGATATTCATCTGAGTGCTGAAACCGGCGGCAAAGATGCCACTATCGTCACCGCATTGGCCGATCGTGATCAGGCCGTCAAAAACGTTGTTGCTTCGGCATTCAACAACTCCGGACAAAAGTGTTCGGCAACATCACTGTTAGTGCTAGAGCGTGAAGTCTACGAAGACGAAGGGTTTAAACGTATGCTCATCGATGCCGCTTCATCGCTTGAAGTCGGTTCGGTATGGGTGCTTCACAATCGTGTCGGCGCGCTCGTCCGTCTGCCTTCAGATAAACTCGAGACAGCCCTGAACAGGCTTGAGAAGAGTGAAAAGTGGGCCCTTGAACCTTCCTATGCGGATGAGGGAAACCCTTACATGCTGCGCCCTTCTATCCGTTGGGGAACCCGGAGCGGCGACTTTTGTCATATGAATGAGCTCTTTGGACCGGTACTGAGTGTGATGTGTGCGGATGATCTTGAGCATGCTATCGACATCGTCAATGCGACAGGGTACGGTCTCACATCCGGCCTGGAAAGTCTGGATGAGCGAGAGCAAGCGCTATGGAAAGAGAAGATGCTTGCCGGAAATCTCTACATCAACCGTATGACGACCGGAGCGATCGTCCTGCGCCAACCCTTTGGCGGCATGCGGAAATCGGCCATAGGAAGCGGTAAAAAAGCGGGCGGACTGAACTACGTTTCACAATTCATGAAACTCAGTTTCAATGATTCTGCTGCAGATGAGTCGGCAAACCACCCCTATATCGACAGGATCAAAGCACTTTTAACGCCAAAGAGTCCTCAGGCCTCGGTCATTGACAAGACAGTAAAGAGACTCGGAACCTTTGCCTATTGGCTCGATAAAGAGTTTTTGAAAGAGCATGACTATGCCCACATTCGCGGCGAGAACAATATCATCCGCTACCTGCCGCTCAAAAGTGTCCTGCTTCGTTTCGAAGAGGAAGATACGCTTTATGAGATGCTTGTATCGATCGCGGCGGCGAAAATGAGTGGGGCAAAACTTTACATCTCGATCCCCCAAGTACCCAAAAACGAGGGGCTGCTGTGGCTGCGCGCCAACAACGATCTGCTGCTGGACACCGAGGACAGCTTTATGACAGAAGATCATACCGCACTGCTCACAACAATGGCACAGGTAGAGCGAATACGCTTTTTAAAACCGGACAATGTTTCTGATGCGATCTATCAACACACAGCCGACAGAGCCTTATACATCGCATCCGAACCCTTTATCGGGCATGGACGCATTGAATTGATGCACTACTTTATAGAGCAGAGCATCTCAAACAGTTACCACCGTTATGGAAATCTGGGACGTCAAGGTCTTAGAGGAAAGGAGAAGTAGTTTATGGAAACACCTGTCATTATTTCATTTGTAGTCTATATGCTGGCGATGATCGCCATAGGGGTCTATTTTTATTTCAAGACCAATGATCTCAGCGATTATGTGCTTGGAGGCAGAGGCCTGGGACCGGGCGTAACGGCGCTGAGTGCAGGCGCATCCGACATGAGCGGCTGGCTTCTTCTGGGGTTGCCGGGCATGATGTACTCTGAGGGCATCGTCGGCAGCTGGATCGCCGTCGGACTGATCATCGGGGCCTATCTGAACTGGCACTATGTCGCCAAGCCGCTTCGGGTCTATACCCATCACCTCAACGATTCGATTACGATCCCGGACTACTTTTCCAACCGTTTTGAAGATCACAGGAATATCCTGCGTGTCATCACAGCCGTCGTGATCCTTCTCTTCTATACGCTCTATACCTCTTCGGGACTTGTCGGCGGTGCGAAGCTGTTCGAAGCGACATTTGCTCTTGATTACTCGACAGCATTGATGATAGGCAGTTTTATTATTGTCTCCTACACCTTTTTAGGCGGGTACAATGCTGTCAGTTGGACCGATTTGATTCAGGGCATACTGATGATGCTGGCCCTGGTTGTCACACCGGCCGTCGTGATCTTGCATATGGGCGGCGTCACGGAAGCGTTACAGGTGATCGAATCGGCTGATCTTTCGAAACTTGATCTCTTTAGCGGGGCCTCCTTTATCAGCATTGTTTCGCTGATGGCTTGGGGGTTAGGCTATTTCGGCCAGCCCCATATCCTTGTCCGTTTTATGTCGATCCGCCATGAAGATGAGATGCCGCGTGCCAAAACGATCGGCATGAGCTGGATGGTCATCTCGATCATCGGTTCACTGGCGGTGGGATTTTTCGGTTTTGCCTATGTCGTAGCGGAAGGGATCGATCTTCAAGACAGCGAAAAGATCTTTATCGTGCTCACACAACTGCTCTTTAACCCATGGATAGCCGGTTTCCTGCTTGCAGCGATCCTGGCAGCCATTATGAGCACTATCGATTCGCAGCTGCTTGTCTCATCTTCCGTCCTGACACGTGACATCTACCAGGCTCTCTTACGTAAAAATGCCTCCGACTTCGAGCTGGTATGGGTAGGAAGAGCCACGGTCATTGCTATTGCCGTCATTGCCTGGGCTCTCTCCAGCGATCAAAACTCCAGTGTTCTTGCTCTCGTAGCGTACGCGTGGGCAGGTTTCGGGGCGGCATTTGGTCCGCTCGTCATCCTTTCGCTCTACAGCCGCAATATAACGGCAACAGGCGCTGTTGCCGGCATGATTACAGGTTCTCTTACCGTCATTATCTGGAAACAGCTTGAAGGGGGCGTGTTTGACCTTTATGAACTGCTCCCCGGTTTTATTACAGCCTGGTTTGCTATACTATTATTCAGTAAAATTGGCAACAGCAGTTCCCAGACCATGCGAACAGTGTTCGATGAAGTCCAGAATAAATTAAACTCTTCTAAGGAGAACAGATGAAACGAATCGTCATCAAAGTCGGCAGTGCCGTCTTGACAGAACACAACCATATCGCCAAAGAGCGTATGCTCAACCTGGTCACCTTGATCGCCACGCTTAGAAAAAAGTATGACGTCATTCTCGTGACCTCCGGCGCGGTTGCGGCAGGGTATTCGGCCCTGAAGCTCGACAAAAGCAAACAGATCGGTAAAAAAGCGCTTGCAGCGGCAGGCCAGCCCATCTTGATGACAAGCTACAAAAAGAAGTTCGACATCTATAACATCGATACGGCGCAGATCCTCCTCACCGAAGATGATTTTGACTCGAGAAGACAGACAAAAATGTTTCAAGAGATCATCGATGCCCATCTGACACATGACATACTGCCGATCGTAAACGAAAATGACATCACCTCGACGCCGGAACAGCTCTTCGGTGACAATGATCAGCTCTCAGCCCATGTCGCCCATGCAACCAATGCCGATCTCTTAGTCATCTTAAGCGATATAGACGGCTATTACGACAAAAACCCGAAAGAACACAAGGATGCCAAAATTTTCAAAGCACTCTCTGAAATACCTGAAAATGTTTTGCAAGAAGAGTCAACACCGAACAACCCATTTGCCACCGGGGGTATCGTTACCAAACTCAAAGCGGCTGATTTTCTGTTGAAGAGGGGAAGAAAGATGCTCTTGTGCAACGGTTTTGATCTGAGTGCGGCAGAGTCATTCCTGCTCGAAGGCAAACAGACCTTAGGCACCCTGTTTATACCAAAAGGTCCAAACGCCTAGTTCAGGTTACCCTCCAGGTCAACTTTGAGCATATAAAGATCTTTCCCCCGACCTGATGGCCCTTCGCTGTAGCCGGTGATGACGAAGCCGTCTTTGACTTTAACGATGGCTTGGCCGGCGTCATTTCCGGAGCCTCCATACGTTTTATTCCAATAGATAGCACCGCTTCTGTCGATTTTGAGCAGGTAGACATCGCTGCTGCGATCTTTTGTACTTTCGGTATACCCGACAATGACGTAGCCGTCATCAGTTTCGACGACGCCTAAGCCCTCTTCATCAGACTTGCCGCCGTAGTGGCGCTGCCACTGTTTGTAACCGTTGGCATCTATTTTGACGACGTAGACATCCTTTAGTTTATTATGGTCGCTGTTGGTCGTACCCACTAAGAGGTAGCCGCCGTCGCGTGTCGCGATCACCTGCTCGGCCTCTTCGTCATAGTCATAACCAAAGGCCTGATGCCAGACACGGCTGCCGCTTGAGTCTATCTTGACAACATACATATTTTTACCGTCTTCACCCCATGTCTCAGTCGCGCCCGCGAACACAAAGCCGTCTTCTACTTTTATGACAGAGTTCGCTCTGTCTGGTTCACCCCCGCCGTAACGCTGGACCCATTTCTCCTGACCATTAAGGTTGATAGCGCTCAAATAACAGAAGACGTCAGCGTTAAAAAACTTAATGTGCTCTTCGGAGCCCGCGACCATGACGTGATCGTCATTTAACTTTGCCAAAGATTTGCCAAGGTAGCGGTCACGCTTTTTAGCGTAATAGCCATTTTCCCAGAGCAGTTCACCCTTCTCTGAGATTCGGAGCACATAAAGGTTTTGCCCTTCACTGCCGATACTCCATGTAGAACCCGCGAGCATAAAGCCGTTTTTGACAGGGATGACCGCTTCAGCAATGTCATCAGAGCCGCCGCCATAGGTCTCAGACCAGAGTTTGTTTCCAAATTTGTCCACTTTGAGGGCATAGGCATCTTTCTGCCCTTCACCGAAACTCTCGGTAGTGCCCACGATCAGAAAACCGTCATTGAGCGCAAGCAGAGCACGACCTTCCTCACCATAACGCCCGCCGAACCGTTTCTCAAAAGTCGGTTTTGTGTTGGGACGTGAGGCGATGGTATCAAGTGACTTTTTGTCAGACCAGCCCTGCAACACGACACCGTCATGATGGTAGCGCACCCTGCACCACTCAGTGTTATCTCTCGTACCGCGGCATCTGAGCTGTTCGATCTTCCCTTTTTCGGTTGAGACCTCAGCGATCACCTTTGACTGCGGGTCATAGTTTTCAAAGATCTCAAGGAAAAGACCCTCATTGGTCTCATGGATTCCGCCAAAGAGTGCGGATGCAAGCAAAGAAGCTATTAACAGTGATCTCATTTTTTATCTCTCCAAAGTAGTAGTATATTAAAGACTACAGCAAATTAGATATAAAGATATTTAATAACCGCCATATTGAGGCCATATAGTAAAGTATTCGCTTTACTTATAAAAATCAGGCTTATACTCTTTTCTATCTGTACCTGACACGAATTAAAAAGCAGCCTCTCTTAAAAACTATCCTGGTCAATATAGAGCGTCAGCTAAACCAGAGCCGCCTTCTTCCGATAACAACTTGACATACTTTTAGATCATCGACATTTATTTATCTATTATTGCGCTATGAACAACTTTCAAACCATTATCAACAAACTAAAAACCATACTTTCACAAACAGATCATACTAAGGTCCATGACAAAGATGTCGCGATTGCGCTTGGCATCACACCCTCGACCTTTGCTTCGATGAAGAGACGAAACACCATACCGTACAAGGCGATCCTGGACTACTGCGTCAAACATCATATCAATGCCAATGCCCTCCTCTTTCACAGGCCGATAAATAATCTTATCAAAGAGCCTGTTACGATCAGATATTATGATGAGATTGGTGCCGGTGCCGGCGGTGGAGGCAATGTACTGGATCTTGGTTTTAAAGAGTTGACAGTTGATGATCTGTTATTGCTCTTTCTTAGCCGCTTAAACAAGGGACCTTCCTCATAGTATTAACAAGGTCTTGACCTCACTACTCTCTTTTGGAGTACTATTATGTTCTACTGCGCTGCCTCTTTAACATGGTTAAGGAAATTAACTATATAATCCATTTATACATTATTTAACAAGGAACTGTCTATGACAACGTTTACAAAAACCCTATTTACACTCATCTCGTTTTCACTATTTAGTGCCGCTTTTGCCAGTGAGGCACTGGTTGAAGCCGCTAAAAAAGGCGATGTAGCCGCAGTGAACAAGGCACTGGAGTCCAAAGTAGACATCAATGCCAAACACAACAATGCAACCGCTCTGATGTGGGCTGCCAAAGAGGGACATGACGATGTTGTTACGATCCTTCTTAACAAAGGGGCTGATGTCAACATCAAAGACAGTGCCGGTTTCTGCCCAATTATTTACGCTTCGATCGAAGGCCATACAGGGATCATCGCACTGATCGTCAAACATGGTGCTGATGTCAACACACAGACCAAGAACGGTAAATACGCACTGACCTGGGCTGTTGAAAATGGCCACACAGAAACAGCAAAAGAGCTTATGAAGCTTGGCGCCGACATCAGTGTTAAGTCGCCTTGCGGCGGTTCATTGATCCATACAGCGATCATCGGCGAACATACCGACACTGCCGAAATGTTAATGGAGACCAAGATCGACATCAATGCTGCAGACGAAGAGGGAATAACCGCACTAATGCTTGCCGCTGAAGTCGGTAATGCTGAGTTGGTTAAATTTCTGCTGGACAAAGGTGCGAACGCTGCACTTGAAAACATAGAGGGACAGACAGCCAAAGATTATGCCCAAGAGAGTGAAAACGACGCTGTTATCAAGCTTTTACAGTAGTCACCCTGCCGACATCCTATCCTAAACTACACACTAATTTAACACCCAAATAGCATAGACTTATTTGGGTGAATTATCTCATTTTGGCCACAAAATCACAAAATCTAATGATTCATTTGTATTATTGCAAAAAGACAGCTATAATACGTCCGATGTAAGATGAGGCTCGAGTTCATCTTTAGTGTGTAAACAGTATTTTCTGCTAGACCTGAAGACTCCTCCCGATTTTGACTCCGCTTCTTTATAGAAGTGTATATTTTCCCTAAGAGGTATTGCAATGGCAGAATTACAAAACGGATCTGTAAAATGGTTCAACGATGAAAAAGGTTATGGATTTATCCAACAAGACAATGGCGGACCAGATGTATTCGTACACTTTCGTCAAGTTAACAGCACAGGACACGGTCGTGTTTCTCTAGCTGAAGGTCAAAAAGTAACTTTCGAAGTTGGTGAAGGTCAAAAAGGCCCTCAAGCAGAAAACGTTACACCACTGTAACCTTTCTCTATACAGGCTTCGGCCTGTATCTTCTACCCTCTCTTTTTACACCCCACACAATTCCAAAAATCATCTACTAAAATACAAAAAACCTAAACACTGGCTATACTTTTCTAACCTAACTTCCTTTTTTACTATAGGGTACCTATAATAGTGGAGTAATAATTACAACGGAGCAGCTAAAATCATGGTGAAATGGCTATTACTACCCTTATTAACATTAACATCACTGGAAGCCGAAGGTATAGACCCTGACAAACTTAGTGAGATCTACACTGAAGGCATTTGGTTTGTCGCTGTCTTTGCTGTAATGTCGATCATCTCCTACATCGTCTCAAAAAGACATGCCAAACAGTACACACAAAAACAGCGTTCCGCCAAACAGAGAGTGCCGCAAGCAGTGAATAGGACAGATAAACCCATCACCACTGATCAGACTGGCACCACTGCAAACAAAGCAGATAGACTCGCGGAGTTGTCGAAACTGGTTGATGATGGACTGCTTAGAGAAGAAGAGTTTCAACTATTGCGTAAAAACATACAAGAATAATGGTTTATTTATTTGGTCTACTCAAACAAGCCCACTGTTAAATAGAGCCGCGCTACAATATTATTCCACATCTACAAAGGTACATAATTATGAAACACACTGAACAGCTGCATACACTTTTGGCAACCACTATCATTCCTGAGCTGGAGACATTTATGCAAAAACTCCAAGCGCACATCGATGAGAGTGGAATGACTGACGACCTTCACCAGGACCAACAGGGCATCCGTGCACTACATGAACATTTTTTAGAGATGCTTAGCATGATAGAAGACGACGAGCTTGACGAAGCAGCCTGCGAAAAATTCTATGGTGAGATCAGTGCTATGCGCCAAATGGGCAATACCGCAATGATGTAGACACTTGCCTTCTATACATTACTATTACCCCGCCAACTTCCTCAAAGCGAGTTATAATGGTATAGTAACAGACAGGAAGAATGCATGAACACACATCACGAACTCTCTTTATATCTGCAAGAACACGGCACTCTAACATCACCACTGCTCATCGAGAGCTTCAATGCCATTGACCGCAAAGACTTTGTCCTTTTTAGCTTTCACGATCAGGCCTATGAGGATTACCCTCTCTCCATTGGCGAGGGGCAGACCATCTCGCAACCCTTCACGGTCGCCTTTATGCTGGAACTCTTAGAGCTCCAAGAAGAGGACACGGTCTTGGACATCGGCTGCGGTTCAGGCTGGACAACAGCGCTGCTTGCCCATGCCGTCAAGTCAGGTTCGGTCACGGCGATTGAGCGCATTCCGCAGCTCCTTTCACTCGCCCAACACAACCTAAGCAAATACAACTTTAGCAACATCCGTCTGGAACTCGCCGGCAAAACACTCGGCCTGCCGGAGCAGACCTTCGACAAGATCCTCGTCTCCGCCGCTGCAGAAGAGCTCCCCTTTGAGCTTGTCCAACAGCTCAACCCCGGCGGTATCATGGTCATCCCCATCCAAAACGAGATCGCGGTGATCTACAAAAAAGAGAACGAACGCTTCGAGCAGAAAGATTTCTACGGTTTTCGATTTGTACCGCTTATCTATTAAGGGCACCTCTAAACACCCTAGTCAGTCTCAGAGAAAAGTAGAGGTACCCTTAAAGCATTCAATAAGCAAGAGTGCTCTATTATTAACAGTAGGCAGTGGCCTACAAACTAAAACAGAAAGGTAGAAGACAATGAAAAAGAAAAAAGTAAAAAAGATCGTTAAAAAAGAGATCAAAAACCTGCTCAAAAAAGAGCAGAAACAGCAGATCAAAAAAGACGTTAAGTCATATAAAAAAAAGGAGAAAGCGGAAAAGAAGAGTTCTTAACAGAACTCCAACTACTCCGCGATCTCTATAAGCTGCATTCAGGGCTATAAGCCTTGGATGTTTAACATCCCGCATAAACATTCCATCG
>JBATWM010000099.1:0-9705 GCA_049672605.1 Sulfurimonadaceae bacterium | reverse complement strand
AAATTACTCCCATGCACTGGACTGTTGGTCCTTGCACGATTCGGAATTTAGTTCCTCTCTGTACTGAACTGTTGGTTCTTGTACGACTCGTAATTAAATTACTCCCATGCACTGGACTGTTGGTCCTTGTACGCCTCGTAATTAAATTACTCCCATGCATAGAGCTTTAGCTCTTTGAGTGCCACCCTGCATTGAGCTGTTGACTCCCCCGTTCTTCTTTTCTGTGCGACTCGCAAGTTTCAGAAACCCATCCGGCAATCTTGAGATTCCGTGCTAGAGTAATCTTTTAACATAAGGAATAAGACGTGGTAAGATGTCTCAGAAGCTTTAAAAGAACTGCTTTAGAGCTACCCTGAATAGCAGAGTCTCTAAAATGTAATTAAGAGTGAAAAAGGAAGAGTATGCGTGCAGATATGACAAAAAACGAGATCGTGAGTCTCGCGATAGAGATCATTATAAAGGTGGTTCTTTTGGGGATCGTGCTGTTTTGGGCATTTATGATTCTCCAGCCTTTTATCGTCTTGGTGATCTGGGCGATCATTATTGCAGTGACACTCTCACCGCTTATCGAAAAGCTCGAGGAGCGCTTTAAGGGGAGACGTACGATGATCGTCTCGGCCATTACACTAACAGCTGTTTTGACCTTGTTAGTACCGACCTACATGCTTTCAGACTCAATTATTGTCTCGTCTCAGAATATTGCACAAAACTTAAAAGAGGGAACACTGCAGGTGCCGCCGCCGTCTGACAAGGTGGCAGAGTGGCCGCTGATCGGTGAGCAGCTCTATGCATTTTGGAACGGTGCTGCTACGAACCTTGAGCAGACACTGCAGAAGTATCAGCCTCAGTTGCAAAAATATGGCGGAAAGATCGCTTCGGCGGTAGGCGGTGGTATCGGTGCTGTTGTCCAGTTTGTGATCGCATTGATCATCGCAGCACTCTTTTTGAGTAAAAGCGAGGGGAGCGTCAAGGTCTATCAAGGTATCTCTCGACGCTTGATGGGAGAAAAAGGGGTGGAGTGGGCACAGCTTTCTGCCATGACGGTTCGAAGTGTCGTGCAGGGCGTTATCGGGATAGCCCTTATACAGTCGGCTCTCTCTCTGATCGGTATGTTGGCTATCGGGGTGCCGTTTGCTCCGTTGTGGGCATTTTTAATCCTATTCCTGGCGATCATTCAACTGCCTACCATCATTATCCTGGGTCCGATCATCGCTTATGTCTTCTCATATGCCGACACGACACCGGCAGTAATCTTTGCCATATATGCAATCTTGATTGGTCTGAGCGACAATATATTAAAACCGCTTCTGCTGGGTCGCGGGGTTGACATTCCGATGCTTGTTATCTTGCTGGGTGCTATCGGCGGGATGATACTTTCGGGTATCATCGGTCTGTTTGTCGGTGCTGTTGTTTTGGCACTGGCCTATAAGCTTTTTGTGACGTGGCTGCAAGAGGAAGAGGAGCCGGCTGAGAGCAGCTAACAGCTTGGTGTGAAAAGGGGGATCGAAGCGCTCTCCCAGCTGAGCTAATGCCCCGCAGTTGAGAAAAAAGGTTATGCTTCAAGAGTATTTGAAATGCTCTTAAAAGTTAGGTTGTAAGATGGAGTTTATAGAAAAATTACAGCCCCGAAAGTAGAGTGCTGTTTACTGCTTTGAAAAGGGGATAGAAAAGACGTGGAGGCCTTCGGTATACTCATAATGCAGTGCCAGATGGTGCCTGTCAAGAATTTTCTTGACAATGTTTAATCCCAGCCCGTACCCTTCACTTCGCCGTGAGCTCTCTTCTTGGGTAAAGGGTTCAAGATAGTACGCGATGGTGTCGCTTAGTTTATCCCCCCTGTTTTTCACGATGATCATATCATCGTCTGCGGTGATGGAGACGGGGTATTCAAGCGCATATTTAACCGCATTGTCGATGATGTTTTTCAAGGCGAGGGCAAGATAGTTCAGATCGCCCTCAATAGTAAAATCGCTGTGGAGATCAACAGTGACCTTCGACTCATCCTCAAGCATAAGCCTTGAGAGGGCTTCAAGTATCAAGGTCTCCGCTTTAAAGGTTTCAAGGTTCAGCGTGTTCATGGCATGAAGTTTTTCGATCTCTAAAAGTTCCGTGCTTAAGCGTTCTAGCTCCGAAAATGCTTTATGGATGATGGCTTTTGAGGGCGAAGGCTCGAGTGTCTCAACGGCAAAGAGCCCCTTGGCTATCGGGGTTCTAAGCTCATGGCCGACATCCCTTAACAGCTCCTGCCTTGAGGTGATGAGGTCTTCAAGGTTTTGGGCCATCATATTGTATGTTTGTGCAACTTCTCCGATCTCATCGCGACTCTCAACCTCTGCGCGGCTCTGATACTTCCCTTTGGCAAAATCCTGCATTTTAGAGATGATCTGTTTCAAGGGAGAGAGTATCTTCAAGATGATGAAAAAGATAATGATCAATACAACGATGTCGAGCAGTACCAGAATGTTGAGCAGCCACTGCTCCTGCAGGCTTTTTTGCAGCTGTTTGTCACTAAGCATCAGAGTGTCGTCCATATAGCGGATATAGAGCAGATATTCGGTACCGGCGGTTTTGAGAATATTGAGCTCCCCGAATGAGTGGGGCTGTGCCAGAATTATTTGCATAGATTGGTCTATCGGGATGTTTAAGCGGCTCAGGTTCAAGGCAGGCAGTCTCTTTTCCAGCTCATCAGGGGTTGCCGTAGCCAGCCAGAGAAAGACCTTCTTGGCATCCTGGAGGTATTTTTGAGTGATAAGGGCTTCGACTCTTTGGGTGTTTATCTTGTCGATCTGATAGCCGATGACGACCATGAGCGAGAGACTGATGAGAAAGAGGAGGGTTATTTTTTTAAAAATTGACATGCTTTAGCCTATAAATTTGTATCCGATACCCCAGACCGACTTGATATAGCGGGGCTCTTTGGCATCATCACCGATCTTCTGGCGAATGTTGCTGATATGCATATCAACCGCTCTGGCTTTGGTCTCATACTCCAATGATGTTGCGTTAATGATCTGTTCGCGCGAAACGTTTTTTCCCCGGTTCTTGAGCAGAAAGAGGAAGATCTCAAACTCGATTTTGGTCAGGTCGATGGGATACTCCTCCATGCGGACGCTCTTTCCGGCTTCATCGATCATAAAGTCGGAGATGCTTATGTCAGTGCTCTTGCTATAGCGCCGCAAGACCGCTTCGATGCGCAGTACCAGTTCCCTTGGTTCATAGGGTTTCTCCAGATAGTCGTCTACACCGATCTCGTACCCGTAGATCTTATTGCCGATGTCGCCGCGTGCCGAGGAGATGATGATGGGGATGTCCAGCTTCTCTTTAATGGCCTTGGCGACATCGAATCCGTCCATGCCCGGCAGCATCAGGTCGAGAATGACAATGTCGAAAGCCTCTTTTTTGACAAGAAGGGCATCGAGGGCATCGAGGGGATTTTCATAGGCTGTCGTCGTAAAGCCGTAGTTATCGAGATAGTTGCCGATTAGCGCCTGCATCTGCTCTTCATCTTCGATAAGCAATACTTTTTTACTCAACTTCCCACTCCTCCATATAGTCGACGAAACGCTTTTTCTGACGAGGGGTCAGCATCGTATGCATCTGGGAGAAAAACTCGGCCTGTATCTCTACGGCACGCTGATTTAAAGCAGAGGTGAGCCGGATAAACTCCACGGTGTCAAAGGTTTTGGCTAGAAAAAGTTGCGAGATCGCTTCGCGTGTGGTAATTTCCAGGCGGTGAAACTGTTTATACTCATGTTTGAATCTCTGGACAATCGTTCTGGCCTGCTCATGCTGTTTCGGCGTAAGATCGAGGTAGCTCATGTCGAGAGGAAGATGGCGTTCTTTGTACTCATGCTTATCATAATCGGCAAGAAGCAGTGTTGCCAGAAGTAAAAAGAGGGTTAAAAATTTCATATCAGCTCCTTATATCGGGCAGTTTGATACTGCTGTCTTCTAGCAGACCCTGCTCGACATCCGAGTGGCAGGCTTTGCAGTTCGCTTTGCTTTTGACCTTGGCGCTTTCAAAATAGGCATGGTCGATCTCCTGATGGGTGTTTTTCCAAAAGGGCGTTTGTGTAACAGCTATCATATCTTGATTTGGCATAGATTGTAATATCTTGAGAGAAGCTTCGCTGGTTGAGCCCTCTGCCGAGTTTTTGAGAAGATAGGTCAAAATGCTCTGCTGCGCTGCTTGCCCCAGCGATGCGTCATCGCCGAAATGGTTCTCCAGGTCCGCCATCATGAGCTCCCATGATCTTTTTGGAAGCAGTGAGGGCGGGTAGAGCGTATGACAGGAACCGCACTCGCTGACAAAAAGCGGCTTCTCTTTTTTGTAATCAACGCCCTGATGGTACCCGGCGGTAATGATATTGCCTTGTCCGCTTAAAGCGTACAGTAGGACGAAGAGGCTTAAGCCGATGCCGATGAGGGATACCGCTTTTTGAAGGAGGGTCAGTTTCGCACTTTCACCCTCCATGTTTTTATGGCCGTCAACGATCGATGTCAGCGTGCCGTCTCGGGCATGCAGCAGCCGGTCAAGCAGAACGCCGCCGACATGCGCACCGATAAGGAGCCATAAAACAGCCCCTAGAAATTCATGGATCTCTTCAAAAAACTCCATATCCCTGAAAAAAGAGTTATGTAAAAAAGCAAAGATACCCCGGTTCTCTTGAACACCGTAGGTGAGCAGTCCGGTCATCACAAGCAAGAGCATCACGATAATGATGCCGACCATGGCGTAGCTTGCAGCGGGGTTGTGTCCGACATACTCTTTTTTAGGATTCAGGAGCGAGAAGAGATACTCCTTCAGTGCCTCAATATTTAGATTGAAATCACTAAAGCGCGAGTATTTCGGCCCCATGACTCCCCAGACGACTCTGTAAAGCAGCAGTGCACCGATCGCGGCACCAAAGGCCGCATGCAGGGTGAGGAGATCATCCCACTCCGCAGTGACATAGGCACCCAGCGTAAAGAGAACCAGCAGTGCGTGAAAAACGCGTGTCGGTAGTGTCCATACGTAAACTTTCATGTTGCACCTCCTACTAAACTATTGTCTCTTCTTAGTCCTTCCATGGACCGTAGTTGGGAATGAAGATACCGCGTTCGCGGTAATCTCCCGATGCCGCTTTTTGGTGGCAGGCGTTGCAGTTGGCGATGCTTTTGACCTCTTTTTGGTCAATGTACTTTTGAGGAATTCCCCTGTGCTCTTTTTTAAAGTAAGGTGTATCGGAGATTCTGAGCGGTGCGTCATTGGCTCCAATAGAAGCGGCCGTCTTTGCAAAATGCTTACCGACACGTTTGCTGTCCGCAGCATTCTCTCTCAAATAGGCGGATAATATTTTCCCCTCTTCAGCTCCCACCGTTGCATCAACACCGAAATGGTCTTCGAGTCCGCCCATCATTTTGTCCCATGAGCGGCTAGGCAGGAACTCCGGCTGATACGCTATATGGCAAGAGCCGCACTCTTTGACATAACTTTTTTGCTGCGGGCTGTCGGGCAGTTGAGTGGTAGTCTCTGTCCCAAGCCGCTGATTGACATTCACCTTTTTATAGTGGTCATCATCATCTGCCAGGAGGTAGGCACCGCCAAGCAGCATTGTCGCTATCGTTGAGAGTAGTAGTAATTTTTTCATCGTATCTTCCTTCTGTTATTTTGTCATGATGTAAACAAGTACATCGCCTTTTTCCTGCGCGCTTCCTTCTCTGTTGTAGACATCATTGAAGTTACGGCGCAACCACTTCTCGACCTCTTTTACGCTGGTTAAGCGCTCAGGGTTGGCAGAGGGAGCGAGCGGTTCGATCACTTTTCCCGTAAAGAAGTTTTCGCCTTTGACGGCGAGGTTGGTGGTATGACAGCTGGTGCAGGCGACCGTTTTGCCTCTCTTGCCAAGATGTTCCGACGTAAAAACCGCTTGACCGCGTTTGGCATCAAAGCCCTTGAAGGCGGGGTCGGCCTCTGCCGCTTCGGACTGAAGCGCCTCTATATATTGCGTGACTTCAGGACTTGCCGCAAAAAGTGACGCTGCGCAAAACAGGGTGAGTAGTAAGCTTTTCATGGATATCTCCTTATCTTTAGATAGGGATATGGTAGTACGATGATGTCAAGGATTGTGAACACTCTCTTGACAGTTTGTTGACAATTCTGGACGTTGGAGTTGGTGTGTAATAGTAAGGAGAAAACGGCTTTGTCATATAGGGAGGTTATCTGTTCTTACGGATTAGTGTTAAGCGCGGAGTTAATTGAGTGTCTTTGGATGGTGGAGCCAAGCGGGATCGAACCCTGACCCAGTCGCTGCCAGCGAAGGTCTGTTGATTTTCAATAGGTCTAAAAAACAGTTAAAATTTCATATCGATACTGTAGGTAGGATGGGTGTTGCCGCCGACGCTTCTGAAAAGTCCCAGAGTGAATTTCAGACTTTTAAAGTACTTTTGTGCAAAATCAAAGGTCACAGGTATGCGGACCATTATGTCATAAGCGACACCCAGGTTTTCGGCATCAGTTATATCATAGACGTTGACGATGCTTCCGCCGATGTCGTAATCACGGGGCAGCTTGAAAGTGTAGAGCAGCTGCGGCAGAAAGGTGTGTGTCTCACCGCTTCGGTGGCGAAGCCCGATCGCCGTTGAGAGGTCCAGCCACTCTCTGCTGAGAGACCGATGCATCCACCCATAGTAGATCTGGTCGGTGCCGCCCGCCTCGTGGGAGATGTAGCCGTGGAAGTCGTCATTGTCGGTGATGCCGTAGCCCCAGACCAGATAGCTCTGCCCCTCATCAAAGTAATTTCCGGGGTTGATGGTAATATCGATATCAATATTGCCTCTGCCTGCCGGTGTCCCGTGATCATAGCCGCCTGATGCGAATGGGCTCAGATGCAAGAAGAGCAGTAGTATAGTGATTCGTAGAGTATGCATTAAAAAAACCTGTTGAAAGTTCATGTTTTAGGGAGTTTGTTGATGGTGGAGCATAGCTCTCTCTAACATCCCCTAACATAGGTGTCTATAGTCAATAGTTAAAAAAAAGACCCCTAAAGTTAAATGTTACTATGAAAATTACCGAATGTAACAAGTAGGCAGTTCATCAATGTTTAAAGATTTAGTATACTGAAATAAACCAATGACAAAGTTCTTTAACAATGTAAAATCAAATTGACATAAAAGCATATAAATAGAAAATTTGAATTTACAAAAGTCATACTGCGAACAAGAGAGTATTGAACGAAGAATTAGATCTCTTCCGGAACCAATTCAGGAAATAGATAAGATGCCATCGATGCGTTGATCTTAAGACGAATGGCGCCTCTTGGTGTATCAGACACAACAAACCCTCTCTCAATAAGGTGCTTTGTCAGTTTTGTTGCAAGACTTTCACTTTTACCAATAACTTTTCTAACCTCACCACGAGAACATTCACCGTAGAGCAGAAGGTGTTTAAAGATCTTTTCGGCATGAGCAGGTAGTGGTTTTGGTTCGCTTGGTACCAGACCGTCATTGATCCGCATGACAAAGATCTCTATCCGTTTGGCCAGTCCATCAAGTCGTAGATAGTTACTCATATAATTAACCTGATCAATGGCAGTATCCAGCATATAATCAACAAACTGCTCCAGCCCTTTAGCTGTAAGACTTCCTTTCCCGTCATAATTGCCTTGTCGAGGTATATCAGCTTGACGCAAATGACCTCGATAATTTTTCTGGTCTCGTGCTAATCCTCTTGAGATATTCCACAATCCATAACCCGGTAATTCCATATGAGCAAAGCTAGCATCAAGAGCCAATCGAGAAGTTCTACCGTTTCCGTCGAGAAAAGGGTGTATCCACGTCAGGCGATGGTGAGATGCCAGGGCATAGATAAGTTGCAGAGATCGTCGTTTTGTTAACCCTTTGGCATAAAGGTGTTCAAACTCACGCATCAGGCTCTCTACGTTTGCAGCATCAGGAGCCTGATGGTCTCCAATAGCGACATTCTTAGTTCGAAACGCCCCCGGTACCATAATCACCTCTTCGTTATCGGTCGAGACATCCAAAAAGGCATCCATACCTTTTTTCAGATAGAAACGTTTGTGAATATCAAGTATGAAAGAACGACTATAAGGAGAGATGCCTGTATCATTTTTGAGTGATGCCATTATCTCTTTTTGAACGTCAATATGGGCAACAGAGAGCCTTTGTAACTTTTGTGTCTTCTCATCACTGGAGTAATCATTTTTCATCGCGCGTTCAATATCGCTGATGCGCGTTCCTTCGGACTCGATCATGTTGGAGTAGTAACTATTGACGGTTAGTAAGTGTTCCTGGAGTGCATCGATAAGCTGAGGCGTATGCGAACCTGCCAATGCGGCACTTTTTTCCAACAGCATCTCAGATTTTATCATCAACGCTTCACTGATATTGCCACGCATATCTGTAGGTATGATGGGGGTAAAGTCCATAATTGCTCCTTATTATGAAATGAGTATAGCGTATTTCATTTATAATTACGGTTATTAATATGGCTATTAAAGATAATATAAGCTCCTAATACAAGGAACAAGTGTAGAAAATTGAAAAAATATTACTTGTAAAGTTACGGTTATTAATACGGTTAATATTCTTGTGTATATCAATGTTCTCTTTCATGTTTATAAACCCAGAAGAAACTGATAGAGCTGAGTCGATCCGGCGAGTAGTTCGATCAGCATTGTGACTGCTGCTAAGATGTGAGTGGATTTGGATTTGATCATAGTAACACCTCCTGATTTTGAGGATGCTAACATGGGGTTATGTTGCTGTCAAGCCAGCACTTACTAGAATAAACAGAAGGTAAGAAAGCTAGAGCAGAGCTAACAGAGAAGGCAGTTATACTAGAGGTAGCATCATCTCTCTGGCAGAGTTAGAATACTTGCCGGTACAAGTAGCCTTGCTTGGCTGCTTAGCCATATTGTTCTTCGTGACTTGTTTTACTGCCTCTATTCTAAACTCTTCACTGTACTCATTTCTTATTAATTTACTGAATTATTATTTGTCTAGTTTATAGGGAGCATTCCAGTCTTCCGCCCGTTGGTTTAACAAGAAGGTACAACCCTTGTCCATCAGATAATTTGTACTCTTTACTCTTAGCTTTAGCATTTTGAATTTTAGTTGCCGTCAGTGGTGTTATAAACCTTGCCATGTGGTTCTCCAATATTTTAGGGGTCTTTTTTTCGTCTATAAATATTATATGTGAAAAGACCACTAAAAAGAACCCTAAAAATACCGGAAACAGATGTATCCAACTGTGTCCATTTGGAGTTATAAAAGTGATAAAAAGGCGTTTAAAGCTTAAAATAGGGGGTTTTCTGGAGGTTATTGTATATATTTGGAGTTTGTTGATGGTGGAGCATAGCGGGATCGAACCGCTGACCTCGTCGCTGCCAGCGACGCGCTCTCCCAGCTGAGCTAATGCCCCACAGTTGAGAAGGGTGATTATACTTCAAGAGTATTTGAAATACTCTTAAAAAATGCGTGTTTTATAAGATACTGTATTTAGCCGCTTCCGCACGAGATGCCAGAGGCTGGACCTGGACGCTTTCGCCTTCGAAATCCAGTTTGTACTCTTGTTCCGGGTTTGTCTTACAGTAGGTCAAGATAGCACGTGCTGCAAAGGCTCTGTCAGCCTCTGAAGCGTCTTTTGAGAGAAGACAGTGCGGTCCCGGGATGCCGTCGGTTTTGATGTGAATGAACTTGTCATTG
>JBATWM010000098.1:0-21802 GCA_049672605.1 Sulfurimonadaceae bacterium | reverse complement strand
ACGGCAGTGTCCATTTTGGCGCCAAAAAGTTCAAGCAAGAGCTTATCGCGGAGATCGTTGCCAACCTCTCATATGCGATCTTGCATAATGGCGATCTTCTGAGTACCCATATCTATGCGGACAAACTTTACAGTGACAACAAGCCGACCAAAAAGATCTCATCCATCCGCAAAAGCGTTGATGAGATATTGGCATTTGATGCACTAAATAAGGTGGCGGATTATAAGATGCTCTCTGAGACACTCTATAAAAGAGTGCGAAGACGTTCGCTTATCTTAGTGGTGGCCGACTTTTTTGATCTGCCTGACTTTAAACTGCTGGCTAAGAAACATGAGGTAATTGCCATTATCGTACGTGAGAGGCTTGAAGAGAAACCACCTGTGATGGGGTTTGCTTCGCTTCGTGATCCTGAGACCGGTCAGCAGCTTGAGGGGGATTACTCACAAAAGAGTGTCGATGCCTATGCTAAGAAGGTGCATGAACATGACAGAGAGCTCTACAGTCAACTTCGTAAAGATGGTGTGCGCTTTACCAAGATATATACGGATGAGAACAGTGCCATTGGACTGCGACGTCTCTTTGAAGGACGTATATGAAGCCAAGTTCGTATGACATTCCTCTCCACGACATAAAGCCTCTGATGGAGGTACCTGACAGTTCGTTGATACTTTTAACGGTTATCTCTACTATTATCGTTATTTTACTTGTCGGAGGCCTCTACCTGTTGTATCGATTTATGAAAGATCGTAAAACAGTCAACCTTCGTAAAGTTCACTACAAAACACTCAACAAGATCAATTTTTCAGACCCAAAAAAAGCGGCTTACGATATTACCGAATATGGACGTCTGTTTGCAGATGACTCTGAACGTCTAAGTGAGGCGTATAATAACCTTGTCTCACGGCTTGAACACTATAAATACAAGAGAGTGGTCGAGGCTATTGATGATGAGAGTTTGAGTTATTACAAGATATACCTTGGGATGATAGATGTTTGATCACCTAGCCCAGATCGATGTTTGAAGGTCTCTATTTTGAGTACCCAAAAGCACTAAGCTTTATTGTCATCTATATTGCCTGCGAAGCCTACTGCAAACTTCGCTCTTCGGCTATCTACTTTCCCAATGTACAGAAGATCACCCAAGAGACGGCAGCTGTATCTACACTGATGTGGATCTTAAAGTGGCTGAGTGTTGTTCTTTTGACCTTTGCTCTTATGTCGCCTGTCAGAGACTCTCTGTTAGAGCTTGATCCTGCAGAAGGTTATGATATCGCTATGGTTATTGATGCGAGCGCTTCCATGCGATTAAAAGCATTGGATGAAGCAGTACCCGAGAGGAGTCGGTTTGATGTGGTTAAAAAGATAGTTGCTGACTTTGTTGCCTCACGCAAGGGTGATAATCTTGGTTTGGTCCTGTTTGGTGATTATGCCTTTATCGCTTCACCACTGACCTACGACAAAAACATCCTTCAGCAGATAACTGCCCGTCTTCAACCTGCTATGGCAGGAAAATCAACCGCGATTTATGAGGCAGTTGCACAAGCGGTTAACCTATTAAAAGGCTCCACGGCTAAAAGCAAAATTGCGATACTGTTAAGTGATGGTCACAACACCTCAGGTAAGCAGATACCTTTGTCAGTGGCGATGGCGTTGGCTGAAAAAGAGAAGATCAAGTTCTATACAATCGGTATCGGCAGTGAAAATGAGTATGATGCTGCCTTGTTGAGCTATATTGCCAAAGAGAGCGGTGGAGAGAGTTACCGTGCCAGCAATGCCAAGGAGCTTAAAAGTATCTATGCAAAGATCGACAGCTTGGAGAAGTCAGAGATAGAACGTTATGACTATACTTTTAAAAAGTACTTCTATATCTACCCTCTATTTTTAGCCTTTTTCACCCTGCTCATCTATGTCTACCTGCGTAACAGAAGAGGGTGGTTATGACATTTTTACACCCTGAATTCATCTATATGATGTTGCCGATTCTAGTGATCTTATTTGCTCTGTTATTGACTCAGAGTGAAGTACAAGAGCAGTTTTTCTCACCGCGAGTGTTGGCTAAACTACGCGTTGACACCAACCAGCTCTCTGCAAGGACAAGAAACCTCTTTTACTTTTTGATGTTTGTTTTTATCATCTTGGCTTTGGCTGGGCCTGTTGTTGAAAAAGGGAGTGCCAAGGTTAAGGTGAAAAACGATTCGTTTTTGGTTGCGCTTGACATTAGCGCCTCTATGTTATGTGAAGATGTCTATCCTAACCGTCTGCAGCTCTCCAAACAGAAGATCATGGCACTTATACAAAGAGGGGAACGTACTAAAGTTGGATTGATTAGCTTTGCAAAAAATAGCTATATGGTCGCCCCGCCGACTTTAGACCATCACCTTTTACACTTTTTACTTAAACCGATAGAGAGCCCGCAAGAGAGAGAGCAGGGAACCAACATCTTGACGCTGTTAAAGGCAGCAGAGAGTATGTTTGAAGAGGAGCGAGAGAAACAGTTGATCATTGTCAGTGATGGTGGCGAGAGAGAAACGTTTATCCAAGAGATCGCTTACGCTAAAAGTCGGGGCATTAAAGTCTATACCCTTGGTGTTGGTACGGTGAGGGGCGGGACAATTCCTAAAGTAAAAAGCGCTTACACTCAACAAGAGGCACAAGTGCATATCACTCGTCTCAACCCTGCTTTTGAACAACTGGCCATTGAGAGTGGCGGTGCATCGATTCAGCTCGATGAGGTTGAACACTTTTTTCCGACTGTGGTCAGCAATAGCTCGGAAGATGAAGAGAAGCCGATCTATTTTCATTTTTTCATTTTGCCTATTAGTTTGGCGATGTTAATGCTTCTAATCGCGACAAGCTCCTTTTATCGCGGAGAGAACTATCATCTGCCAACACTTTTACTTGTTATTGCTATGGGTGCTCAGCCGCAACTGTTAAAGGCAGGTGTCTTTGACTACAGAGCTTTAGATAATGCTAATGAAGCTTATAGCGATGAGGATTATCGCGTAAGCAGTAGCATTTACAGTCAGTATGCGTTGGAACATGAAAGCATTGAAGCACTCTATAATGCTGCCAATGGTTATTACAAAATGGGCAGGTACAAGATGGCAGTAGAGCTTTATGAGTCTATCCATTTTGTTGAAGGTGAAAAAAACCATCGTCTCTACCACAACCTTGGCAATGCCTTGGCCAAACTAGGTGAGGTGTCAGACCTTAAAAAGGCGGTAAAAGCGTACCAAAAAGCTTTGACATTTCGAGAAGATAGAGAGAGCAGAGAAAATCTGGAGAAGGTTGAAAAAATCCTTTACAAGAGAGAGAAAGATCAAAAAAATACCGCAGAGCAGAGAACTACTTTCGCCTTCTCCCATGCAAAAAAGGTAGCTGCTGACACTACAGAGAGTAAGCGTGATTCAGAAGTAAAAAGCTCTAAACCTTTAGCGCCTGAGAAGATAGCTATGAGTGATATGGAAGCAAAAAAATGGTTAAAGGTCTTAGATGACCGTTACCCTGCGCAGCACTATAAGATAGAGGTAGCCAACCCCGATGAAGGAGCAGAGAGTGAAAAGCCTTGGTAGTGTGATCTTTTTACTTCTTGTTGTGGTTACTTCGCAGGCAGATGTGAGTGCAATCATTGATAAAAACAGGGTGCAAAAGGGCGAGGCTGTCACAGTAACACTCGCTATTGAAGGTGAGATCTTTGGCGTGCCACAGGTTGAAACACTGTGCGGTGTTACGATTCATGACTCAGAACATCGCCAAAAAATTGATGATGTTGATGGTTTGTTCCATAAAGTTGAACTATACAGCTTTAGCTTTCGACCGACATCAGACTGCACCATAGAACCAATTGCAATTGAGGTGGATGGTGTAGAGAGTTATACACAGCCTCTTGATATTAGTGTAAATCAAAATAAGAGTACACAGCACGAGGATATTACTTTGCAGCTGCGAAGTTCTAAAGATGAACTCTATGTCGGAGAGCCTTTTGAACTTGAGGTTATCTACAAAAAACGTGATGTATTCGAGGGGGTCTCACCACTGTTTGTCATGCCAGAGATGGATCATGTCTGGATCAAAAAAATCTATGAAGTGATCAACAGCAAAGATGGTAACTACAGTGTGCAAAAGAGACGTTATCTCTTAGCGCCTCAACAAGCAGGAGATCTACGTATATATCCGGCTGAGGTAAAAGTCGCTTATGATGAAGATAGACGTGACGGTTGGGGTAATCTTAAAACAAAACGTTATTGGCAGAGTCACTATTCAAATACTTTAGATATCCATGTTAAGGCCCTGCCCGAAGGTGTGACTGCAGTGGGCGATTTTACTATTGAGATGAAAATAGAGACTAACGAGGTCGAGGTTGACAGGCCTTTTAGCGCGAGGATCACTATCCAAGGCAGGGGAAATTTTGAAGATATTGCACTGATTAAACCTGCTATTAACGGTGTCGATGTCTTTGCAGAAGACCCAACGTTAGAGAAGATAGCAGAGAGTGATCAAGAACGCTGGAGTCAGAGACTCAGCTTTGTCAGTGACCATGATTTTACGGTTCCACCCATTACTCTGGAATACTTCGATCTTAAAGAGAGACGTATTAAAACGCTGAAGACGGAAGCTTTGCCTATTCATGTAATAGGTGGCAGTAAAGTATCAGATGTTACTAAGGTGATAGATAAACAGAAAAGTGAAGGGACAGCAATGACATGGGTAATTGCAACTTATATACTTGGACTTTTGAGTGCTGCGCTGTTCTTACTAATCCCGTGGAAAAGATATATAAAAAGGAGACAGAGAGCAAAGGTCTCTAAAAGTGATTACAAAGGTGTTCTAAGGCTACTGCTTAGCCATAAAGAGGATGAAGGTGTTCAAGAGATGATTGAGGCGTTGGAAGATCATCTTTACAGTGGAAACAGAGATGGCATTGATCAAAAAGAGTTAAAAAAGCTGCTTTCTAATTATCAAAAGTAGAGAGGCTTTCTAAGAAAAGATCTCTTCTAGCTCATTGCCTTTTTGCATTTTCTCTCTTACTTTTTCCCAATCATCATTTTTAATCTCTTTTTTAAAGTGCTCAAGTTCAGTTTGAAAAACATCAATGGCGTCAAGAAGGTTCTCTTTGTTCTGTTTAAAGATATCTTCCCACATGTGCGGTGATGATTTGGCAAGACGGCTCATCGAGCGAAAACCACCGGCAGCCATGGCCAGGATGCTGTACTTGTCTTCTTGCGCAAGAACCGAGTTGGCGATAGAGTAAGAGATGACATGGGGCATGTGGCTGATAAAAGCCGCGTGGCGATCATGTTCATGTGCATGCATATAGCTTAGGCGCATGTGAATACCTGAGAAGATGCGTACGGCAGTCTCTTGCTGGTGTGTGCCTGAGTCTTCAAGGTCGCATAAGACAACGACCTGATCTTTGTAGAGCCCTTGAAGTGCAGCAGATGGGCCATGGTGTTCAGTTCCTGTCATCGGGTGTGCGGCAACAAGGTTTTTGCGGATGCTGGAAGGCACGGCCTTGACAATGACCTCTTTTGTGCTCCCTAGATCGATAATAGTTGTCGTCTCAGAGATCTTGCCCTCAAGTGCTTCAAGAGTTTTGATAACACCATTAACAGGAATGGCCAAGACAATGAGATCGAGTGTGCAGAGTTCATCAAAATCGATGAGTTTTTCAACCAGGTTAAGACGAAGCGCCTCTTTTTGATGCTCAACATTGTGGTCAAGGCCGTAGATGTTAGAGACAAATGAGAGTTTACGCAGGCTAAGAGCAAGTGAACCGCCCATTAATCCTAATCCGACAATACCAATTTTCATTGTAAACCTCTGCTCTTTTTAATATAAGAAGACCCCTGTAAATAGACACAAATAAACAGTGGCTATTGCGCAGGGCTCTTATCGTGTATAATGATAACTGAAACCTCTGGACAAATATCTTAGAAATCCTCAATTCATGGCGTGTATTTACCCAGCATTAATGGTTCTACTGTTAAAATCACAGCCTAAAATTGCTAGATGAGTGTTTCTAAAAAGTAGTGTCTTTGGACAACGTTTTTTAGAGATACTGATGAAAGATATAGATGAAGCTTTTTAAAGCCGTTTCGGCGCTCTTATTATCACTGCCACTGTTTGCTGCAACGATCACGGAGATCAAGTTTGTCGGTATGGTTCACATCTCAGAGTCTATTGCAAAAAGCATGCTCAAAATCGAGGTGGGTGAAGAGCTCGATGTTGAACAAGTAGATGAGACTGTTAAGACATTTTTTAAACAGGGTTACTTTACGGATATCTGGGCTGATGAAGAGAACGGTGTTTTAACATTTCACTTTGTCGAAAAACCGGTCATCTCTAAGATCAAGATGAGTGGCTGGAAAGAGAGTGACAAAGAGATCCAGGAGTCACTTCTTCAGATCAAAAAAGGGGCGCTTTATGATGACAAGCGTCTTCAAGAAGCTAAAAAACGTATTATTGCGGCACTTTCTCAAGAGGGGAAGATCGACTCTGTTGTTGAGATCGAGACCGAATACCTGGACAACGGCAGTGTTGCGGTAGAGTTCAAGGTCAATGAGGGTGAGACGATCATTATCGAAGAGCTGCAGTACTCTGGTAATGAGGGTTTAGAAGCTGAAGTCTTTGAAGCTCAGATCGCCAATAAAGCGCACCAGTCGGTGGGCTGGTTCTGGGGTCGTAATGACGGTAAGATGCAGTTGGCAGAACTGGGGTTTGACCCACTGCGTATCCGTGATGTCTATATGCAACACGGTTATCTTGATGCCAAGATCGATGAGCCATTTGTACGTGTTGACTTTGACTCGTATACGGCGCAGATGAGTTATCAGTTCAGTGAAGGTAATGTCTACCGTGTGAGCGGGATCGTGCTTTCGCAAAGTAAGCAGGTTATTGATGAAGCCATCTTGCGTGAAGTGGTCGCTCTTGAAGAACAAGAACCTTTTAATATCAAGACCTTCCGTGAAGATGCGGATCGTATCAAGACTAAGATCGCCGACCTTGGTTATGCCTTTGTTCAGGTTGTGCCTGATCTTCGTAAAGACAGAGAGAAGAGAACTGTTGAGGTTGTCTTTCGTATTACTCCAGGCGAGAAAGTCTACATTAGAAATGTGATCATTGCCGGAAATGGCCGTACACTTGACCGTATTATTCGTCGTGAACTCTACCTTGGGCCGGGTGAACGTTATAACCTGAGCGATCTGCGTGACTCTAAAAATGCACTGGGACGTACCGGTTTTTTTGAGAGTTCGACGATTGAAGAGAAACGTATCGATGATAAGACGATGGACCTTGTTGTCAAAGTTAAAGAGGCACCGACGGGTAATGTCCAACTGGGTGGTGGTTACGGCTCATATGGCGGTATCTTGCTGAGTGTAGGTGTTAATGACCGCAATATCTTTGGTTCTGGTATCAATGTCGGGATCAAACTAGAGCACTCTGAGCGTACACAGAACTACTCATTTAACATCTCGAATCCACGTCTAAATGACAGTGACTTCAGCGGGAACTTCTCGATCTATAAATCGGTGTATGAGTATAATGACTACACGGTAAATTCAGACGGTATCAGCCTGGGTGCGGGACACCGTTTTACCCGTTTTATCAGCGGATACCTCGGTTACAACTATGCGGCAGTAAGTTATGACGATATTGATCCTGAATATTTTGTGCTCAACCCACAGCTTGTCCAGTACTTTGAGAGTTATAACAAAAGCTCGGTGACGGTCAGCGCTAACTTTGATAACACCGATGACTATTATCTTCCACGTAACGGTTGGGCGATCTCTCAATCGTTTGAAAAAGCAGGGATCGGTGCAGATGCGAACTTCTTTAAAAGCCGTTCGACGCTGAACAAGTATAATGGTCTCGAACCATACTTAGGTTTTGATGCGATCTTCCGTTGGAAAAACCGTTATTTTGCAGCAGCAGATACAGGCTTCTTACCACAGGCAGAGGGCTTCTATATGGGTGGTTTAGGTTCTGTACGTGGTTATGAGTCGTACTCTATGCCTTATATTCTCGATGATAACGGCAATGCTGTCCGTGTCTCAGGAACACAGACTGCCTCTAGTAATTTTGAGTTGAGTCTTCCATTGGTGCCTAAGGCAAAGATGCGTTTTTCGCTCTTTTATGATGTTGGATGGATTAGAACAGGCCGTCCTGAACTTGGCGATGTTCCTGATATGTTCCGTATGGGTTACGGGGCCGGTTTAGAGTGGTTCTCACCAGTCGGACCGCTGCAGCTGGTCTTTGCTAATCCTGTTAATCCGGATGACAATGATAAGATCTCACACTTCGAGTTTACTATCGGACAGCGTTTTTAATTATTGAAACGGTGAAGGAAGTAATTCCTTCACCTACGCTAATACTGAGTTCTCTTTAGCAGAGGGCTCACGTGCAGTTAAACCGCACTGTTTTTGTTGACTTCTTTTACTTTTAATTAGTAGTAATTGTGTTGACTACACTTGTCCTTTTTTACACCGCAAAAAAAGAGTGAAAAAAGCTCTCCTGACGGCTTCGAGGTGAGACCCGTGAAGTTAAAGAGCTAAAGTTCAATACAGGGTAGCACTAAATGCCACATCGTAAAAAGCCAAATGCTTGGCTTTTATAGGTTCGCAACCAAAGGTGATGTCGCTAGCGACCACCGAAGGCTATCTATCGACTACTTCACTTCCACTCTATTTCCCACTAAAAATGTCAAACTCACTACGTTCAAACAAAGCCATTTTCTTTACGTGACAAATAGAGTTACAGCTCACGAGGGAATTTGTATTCGAGACATAAGTTAAACCTATTTACAATTTAATATGATTGGAAATATATTATTGTAACAATAGTAGTGAAGATAAAATGCTAGATAATGAATTAATTTAAATTTGTGTAAAGATTTATAAAGTAAATAGGATGTTTGGAAGAGGAAGAGGGTGGAAACTCCTAAAAGGAGAATCCGAAGTTAAATAATATAATTATTTAAGAGTTGTGATGTAAGCAGCAACTGCAGCGATTGTAGCGTCATCGTAAGAAGCAACTTGACCTTTCATCAATGCACCCATACCGTAAACATTAAGTGTACCGGCTTTGTAACCTTTAAGAGAAGCTTCGATTTTAGCAGCATCCCAAGTGTTAATGATCTCAGATTTGTTAAGAGCTTTTTTCTCAGCTTTTGCGCCGTGGCAGCTTACACATTTTTTGTATGCTGCAGCACCGTCAGCTGCCATTAGTGATACGCTTGCTACTAGTAGAGCTAATGCGATTTTTTTCATGTTGATTCTCCGTGTTAAAATTTGAAAGTATTATAAACACAATAGTCTTAAAACGTTATAAGTCAAAGATAGAGTATTAACCCTCCGTTTGCTATAATCTGCTTACTTAAGGGCCTCTCACAAAAGCCCTAAATATAAACGAAGAGAAGAGAATATGCGCTATATTGACAATGATCTAAAAAACAAAACAATTTTAATTACAGGTGGGGCAGGTTTTATCGGCTCCAGTCTCGCTTTTTATTTTCAGGAAAATCATCCGGATGCGAAGGTCGTGGTTCTTGACAGTTTCCGTTCTGGAGAGACCCTCTCCAACGGTAATCTCAAGAGTTTTGGACACTTTAAAAACCTTGTCGGTTTTAGAGGCGAAGTGATCAGTGGCGACATCAATGACAAAGCACTGCTTGCTAAACTCGAAGCGGATTATGATTTTGATTACATCTTCCATGAAGCGGCTATTTCAGATACAACAGCCTTGGAACAAGACCTCATGGTCAAGACCAATCTCAATGCCTATAAAGACCTTCTTGACATGGCACTTCGTCAAAATGCCAATATGATCTACGCTTCGTCAGGTGCTACTTATGGTGACGCCCCTTCACCGCAAACTGTTGGTGTTGAAGCGCCGCAGAATGTTTACGGTTTTTCAAAACTGATGATGGATCATCTCTCTCGTGACGTCATGAAAACTGCAAGTATCAGCATCGTCGGGCTTCGTTACTTTAATGTTTATGGACCAAGAGAGTATTTTAAAGATAAGACCTCTTCGATGGTAATACAGTTTGGTCATCAACTGCTTAAAGGTAAAAATCCAAAACTGTTTGAAAACTCTGACAAGATCGTGCGTGACTTCATCTTTATCGAAGACATTATTCAAGCAAATATTTTGGCAATGCACCCTAAAGAGAGCGGTATCTATAATGTAGGTACCGGCAATGCGCGCTCGTTTCAAGACATGGTTGACATCTTGCAAAAAGAGTTGGGTACATCTTTTACGTGTGAATATATGCCAAACCCTTACATCGGTCGTTACCAGTTCCACACCGAAGCGAATATTGAGAGTACAAGAGAAGGTCTAGGTTACGAGCCTCGTTTCTCTTTTGAAGAGGGGATCAAAAAGTACATTCCTGAGATCAAACGTATGTTTGAAGAAGAGGTTAAATAGTGCAGGCTTTAAAAAACGCCCAACCAAACATCTTGGTCATTGGTGACCTGATGATCGACCATTATCTCTGGGGCGATGCAGAACGTATCTCACCTGAGGCGCCTGTTCAAGTTGTTGACATTGCGAAAGAGACCTCCGTCTTGGGCGGTGCGGGAAATGTGATCAACAACCTTATCGCGCTTGGTGCTACGGTTAATGTAGCGAGTGTCGTCGGTGATGATGAGATCGCTAAAGAGCTGACCATCATGCTTAAGTCTATAGGTGTTAAAACAGAAGGGCTTATCACGCAGAGTGGGCGTAAGACCAGTAAAAAGTCACGTGTCATTGCGGCTAACCAACAGATATTGCGTTATGACAACGAGTCAAAAGAGACGATCTCAGCAGCCTCTGTTGAGAAGATAGTCACAGCTATAGAGAAAGATCTTTTTGTGACGGATATGATCATCCTTTCAGATTATGGCAAAGGTGTCATCTCTGAAGAGTTGGCTCAAGCTGTTATTGCTCTTGCCAACAAAAAGAACATTAAGGTGTTGGTCGACCCTAAAGGGACGGACTATAGTAAATATCGCGGTGCACATATGCTGACGCCTAACAAAAAAGAGGCGTCTGAAGCTACTAATATAGATATTGTTGATGATGCCTCTTTAGAAAAAGCACTCCTGTCTCTTAAAGAGCAGTGTTCTCTGGAGCGTTCGATGATCACCCTTTCAGAAGAGGGAATCGCTATTTATGATGGCGAAGTAAAACGTTTTCCTACGGTTGCACAAGAGGTCTTTGATGTAACAGGTGCAGGTGATACGGTGATCGCTTCGATCGCCTTTGCTTTGAGTGCCGGACTGAGTATCGAAGAGACAGCGCGTTTCTCTAACCTGGCAGCGGGTGTTGTTGTTGGCAAGATCGGTTCAGCTACGGTGACACTCGATGAGATCGAGATCTATGAGTCAAAACTGCACCAAGGCAGTTCAGATGCTCACATTAAAAGTTTCGAAGACATTGACCGTATTGTTAAACGTGCCAAAGAACATGGACAGCGAGTTGTCTTTACCAACGGCTGTTTTGACATCTTGCATGTGGGCCATGTCAAGTACCTTCAAGAGGCTAAAAGCTTTGGCGACATTTTGATCGTTGGCCTTAACTCTGATGCCTCTGTGCGTGAACTGAAAGGGCCAACACGTCCTGTCAATACGGAAGACGACCGTGCTTACATCTTGGCAGCACTTGATGCTGTTGACTACGTGGTAAAGTTCAGCGATGACACACCGCACGATCTCATTAAGATGATCGCACCGGATGTCTTGGTCAAAGGCGGTGACTACGAAGGCAAAGCTGTCGTAGGCACCGAGTTCTCAAAAGTACTTAAACTGGTCGATTTTGTCGATGGCAAAAGCACCACAAAAACCATAGAAAAAATACAAGGGTCTACATGTTAAAAAAACTTCTTTTAGGAACACTGCTTCTGTCGTCAACAACCTATGCGATGCATGAATTTGAACTCAACTTGAACAATAAAGATGTAGATCTTCACCTTGGACTGGATATGGGTCAGTTTAATGACAGTATTGAGCCAGACAGCTTTATGCTTAAAGCAAGAATTATGAAGGGTGATATAGAACACGCTAGGCTCCCATTTGGACAAGACACAAACATCCTTGGAGAGATTGGCTTTGTGGCACAGTCATCATCAGCAATGGCACCAGGATTGATGATGGGGATGGGTCTTAAGCTGGTTTATACACCGCTAGAACAACAGTCTATTTCAGCCTTGCCGATAGGGGTAGTCACAGACTATACCCTTCCTTTTGATATTGTTATCCCTCTGCACATAGGCGGCCAGTTCTATTATGCTCCTGAGGTGCTCTCTTTTGAGACATCGACCAGCTATATGGAGTATCAGGTGAACTTTGATGTTCAGTTGATGGAGAGAGGCTTGCTTACGATGGGGTATCGCGGGATTGATACGCCGACGAAAGATCTGAGCAGCGCCTACTATAACCGAAGTTTCTTCGTCGGTTTCAAGTTTAAATTTTAATTTCAGCGCATCTTGCGCTGGAGTTCACCACTCGACGTACCGATGTACGCCTTCGGGTTCACTCCAACACAATCTACACTAAACTTAAAACTTAAACGGGTTTTGATGTGTGAGGTTTAAGATGAGCTTTGCCATCTTTCGTAACTCGTAATTACGCTACAGTGTCTCTATCGCCTCTATCACTTCTTTTGCTTCTATTTTCTTCATACAGTCATGATGTTTTAGCGGGCATTCACGTTTCATACATGGTGCACATTCCAGGTCATGGCGCACGATTTTACTTTGTCTGTTTTTCCATTGTGAGGTCTCTAGATGACGTGTTGGACCGAAGATGCTGACCGTAGGTACCTGGTAGGCAGCTGCGACATGCATCGGGCCACTGTCATTGGTTATAAACAGAGAGAGTCCGCCGATGTAACTGCAGAGCTCTTTAATAGAGGTCTTTCCTGCGACGTTGGTGATATTTTTGATGCCCAGTGCAGTGAGTTCATCTTCTATCGCCTTGGCCATCTCTGTCTCGGTCGGACCGCCAAAGATGATGATGTCGTATCGGTCTGCGTAGTGGGCTGCCACTTGTGCAAACTTCTCCGGGTACCACCGTTTCGCTGACCCGTAGGTGGCACCGGGGTTGATGCCGAGAGTCGGTCTATCATAGTTATGCGTTTTGATAAAGAGACGCAGAGGGGAGATGAGTTGGACCTCTTCTTTTGTTACTGTCTCCACCAGGCCAATGTACTGCTCAACAAGGTGCCCCTCTTTTGCTTCAGGATGCAGTGTCAAAAAGAGCTTGGCATGCCATGAATCTCTTGCTATTGTGGTTGATGAGTCGGTGAATTTCAGCAGCAGTGATGCGTGGAGCTGGTTGCGAAATGAGATGGCAATGTCATGTTTGCCGATCTTTTTGGCAAACTTGTAGGTGTTTAGCAGACGAGAACCGCCTTTTTTGGTCTCATCAATATAGTGTCTGTGACAAAAAGGGTGGTGCTTAAGCGCTTCGATAGAGACAAAAGAGCCAACCAGTGTCAGTTGTGCATGGGGGTAGAACTCACACAGCGCTTCAATGGCAGGTGTAGCCATGACAGCATCGCCAAGCCAGTTGGGTAGGATAATAAGAATTGATCTGATGTCGGTTCTATTTTGCACCATTATTTTGTCCATCTGTTCTGTTCTAGCAGTTTCGCTTCGGCCGTGTCGATAGCGAAGAGCTCTTTTTTGATCCGTGCCTGTGCTTCAGGTGTACCGCTTGCTCCGACAACATTTTTAAAGTTGTATTGCACGTACCCCTCATCTGTGATCAACCCGATAATAGAACCGCCGTAAAAGTAGGCAAAACGTTTTTCAACACTCTTATCAAGCAGTGAGTTACTCATGGTAGTGAAACTGTCTTTAAAACCTAAGAGATCGAGAATAGTCGGCATAAAATCCGCTTGTGAACCCAGTGTATCGAGCTCTTTCGCTTTAAAGATCTTAGGGGCATAGATAAGCAGAGGAATACGAAAATGTTCTATCGAAGAGAGTGGTTTTTTGCTCTCACCTCTAAGTTTTCGACCAATAGGGTTTAGTGCATCGCCGCTGCCGTGATCAGAGGTGAAGATAAAGATCGTGTTGTCAAACCACGGCTCTTTTTTTACACCTTCTATAAATCGTTCAATAGCATTGTCAACATAGATATAGGCATTCAAGGCACCGTTATAGTTACGAAGGTTGTGCGGGAAACGTTCAAATTTTGAATGTGGAAGATGAAAGTCGCTGTGGTTCGTCGAGGTAAAGGCAAACCCTAAAAACGGCTCTTTCATGGTGTTTAGCTTTTGGTGATAAAAAGAGAAGAGGTTGTAATCATAGGTGCCTGTGATGACGCGACGGTTGCCTTCAACCTCTTCAACTTCCGGCATGTCCTGTGCCCCGTAATATTGATCGAAACCGGCAAGATTACTGATGGCATCAACACGGTATGAGCGGCGCTGTGAGCCCTGCATTGCTATAGTCGAGTAGCCGTTGTTTTTAGCGATAGTGCCCAGGTAGCTTAGACGTGAAAGTTCAAGCCCGTTGCCTAAAAACTCAAAGCCGGCCGGCAGGGTGATCCCGGTGTAGATGGAGGTGATACCAAAGATAGAGCGATAACCGTTGGCATAGAAGTTAGTGAACTTCAGACTCTCTTGAGAGAGCTTTTTAAAGTATGGGGTGATGTTGAGTTCTTTGTAGTGTGTAAAACCATCGATATGTTCGGCCCCCCAAGACTCTAACAGCACAATAACAACGTTGTGCTTTGTCGCATTATTTTCACTATAGGCTCGCATCAACGGATACTCGTCTGAGACAAAAGGGGCATTTTTGCTGCTCAACATGGTTTTAGAGATGGTTAGGGCTTCGTCGAGCTCCATCAGGTTATGGATACTCTTCTCCTTGTTGAAGGTGCGATAAACGGTGAAAAAGCCGTTGAGTGCCAGGGTGCCGGAGCTGACTTTGTTAGTCGCATAGGCGTCGGAGAGACCGAAGGATTTGCCGGTGAGCTTGGAGCGGATACCCAGAAAGATCAAGACAATGATCAGAAAAAGGATGAGCCAGCTCTTTTTCGAAAAGCTCTCTGTCTTGACCTCGGAAGAGAAGATCTTAAAGTAGAGAAAAACGAGTCCAAAAAAGGCAAGTGTCGCGCCGATGGTGTAGGGTAGAAAAGAGTGCAGTGCCATGTCTATAATGATATTAGTGTCATTCATGAGGTTGAAAAGTTCATTAGAGAGGTGACGGTGTGAAAAGTCATAATAGAGGACATTGGAGTAGGCGAAGATGGTAATAGATGTGAAGAGCAGACCAATGACAAGGCCCAAGGTGATACGGTATTTTTTATGTAAGACAAATGCAAAAGGGAGGCTTAGCAGTAAAATTGGCAGAAATGAGAAGGTCAACAAGGTAATGGTGTCCACACGAACAGCCATTGCCAACGAAATCAGTGTCTCAAAGAAGGTGAGTTCCATAAAATCATTGGGGTAGCGAAACAGTAAAAAGAGATGACTTGTAAAGAGTGTAAACAGACCCAGTCCAAATGCTGAAATTGTCTGTGTATAAATATTTTTAAATTGCATTAACTCTCTTCGATAAAATAGATAGGGGATGGGCCAATTTCTACTCTTTGGCTAAGGTGATTCTCCCCATCTCGATCAATATAGTTTTGAGGCGTATTATACGTGATTGTTTGTAAATTAAGCGACCATTTTACGGTGGTGGTCTGTCTGCTGTTTTTAGCAACTAAGGTGTAGATGGCATTTTTTTGTTTAAAAGAGAGAAGTGACATCTTTTTAAGAAGTGTGTGCATGGTCTTAAACGCTGCAAAAGCAGGACGTTTGTGTAGGCCTTCACGGTTATCGATCAACCCATATCCCGGAGCGATGAGCTGGTGCCAATAGACACACTCTGCTTTTTGTGACGCAAAGGCTAAAAGATAGTAGCGCACCATAAAGTTGGCATAACTCTCTTCATCGATACACTCATACTCACTTGTCGGTGCGTAAGGCGCTGTGTTGGAGATGGGCCAGTTGGTCTCTGTGATGTAGAGCTTTCGTTTTGCTTTTGGGCTGAGGAAGGCAAGGGTGTCTAAGAGGTCGATCTTTTTGATGAGGTCGTAGCCCATCTGCGTGTTCTCAGGTGCACCGCGGCGGTCGACATAGAGCAGGGCGCTGACGGCATCGTATTTGAGTCTGAAAAAGTTAAAGAGGGCATGGACACTAAAGTGGTATTCAAAGTCGATCACTGAAGGACCAAGAAGTTTCACCTTCGGAAAATCTGCTGTTTTTAATCGATACGCAACTGTATAAAAACGAAGGTACTCTTGTACACTAAAAAAGCCCCACTTGGCCCGGTTGATGGTCGAACCGATCTGGAAACTGTCGATGTAGGGTGAAAAGGCACTAAAAAGTTTTTCTAAATCCCTTTTTAAAAGTGTATGCTCTTCAACGTGTTCACGGTCTTGCATGACATTCAGTACTATCTTTTTATCTTTATAGCCCTTGACAAAGTCAACATACTCTTCTAAACGCCCCATCTCCCAGAGTGGAAAACGGATCAACAGGGTTGTGAGCTCTAACTCATCAACCAGCTTTTTTGTTGCTTCCGGCTCTTTGTCCAGGTTGATACTCATACCAAAAAAATCGTCTGTTGCAATAGAACGTTTAGGGATAAAGCTTTGAAGCAAGATGGCGAGCGGTAGAATGGAAAGTGTGCTGAAGATGGTGGCAATTAGTGAAAAGAACTCTTTTTTACGCATCGCTTTTTTAAAGGATCTCTCTTTAAGTTGGTAAGGTTGATCGGAGTTGTAATCCCAAATAAACGGTGCTTTCATTTTGAAATTATAGTGAAACTATGCTTGTAATGCAGATATCACGTGGTGTGCTATATAATTCGGGTTATACCTACATATTAAGAAGTAAATACATGATAAAAAAAACACTGAAAATTTCGTTACTTATACTCATTATACTGGCTATCATATATGGAATAGGCCGTTTGAGTGTTGTCCTTTACGATAGCTACAAATATGTAGATCGCCAGCCGTACCTGCAAAAACAGACGCAGGAGAGTGTTGTTGTTAAATGGCAGACGCCTGAAAAAGAGATAGGATGCGTTCTGTATGGACACTTTGAGCTCTCTAAAAAAGAGTGTGAAACAGAGGCAGACAAGTATCATCGCGTTGTGTTAAAGGGTCTGCAAAAAGCAACAGAATATTTTTATAAAGTAGAGTCCAAGTCACTTGCAATAGAGAATGATGACCGTCATTTCAACACCTTGAACGATGATGAGAAGATGTTGCAACGTATCTGGGTATTAGGTGATTCAGGTAATTACAACAGTGCCCAGCAAGAGGTGCGTAAGGCAATGAAAAGTCATCTGAAAGGCAATAATATTGATACGTGGCTGATGCTGGGTGACAATGCCTATCGCAGCGGGTCACAAGAGCAGTTCAACAAAGGACTCTTTAATGCTTACCCTGACGCATTGAAACAAAATGCACTGTGGGCTGTTATCGGTAATCACGATGCAAGACGCTGGGCCTTTTATGATATCTTTGAGCTTCCTGTTGATGGTGAAGCGGGCGGTGTCCCTTCCGGGAGTGAAAAGTACTTCTCATTTGAAAATGGCAATGTCCACTTTGTGATGATGGACTCTGAGACAGAAAATCTCAGTGCTGAGAGTGAGATGGCAAAATGGTTGGAAAAAGACTTGGCGGCCAATAAAAAACTATGGACGATCGTTCTCTTTCACCATCCGCCGTACTCTAAAGGCAGCCATGACTCCGACAGCTATTATGACAGTCGCGGGCGTATGGTCAATATGCGTGAAAATTTCTTGCCGATCTTAGAGAAGTATGATGCCGACCTTGTTCTAACCGGCCACTCTCATGTGTATGAACGCTCACTGCTTTCGCATAAACACTATGGTTACAGCGACACCTTTGATGTAGATAAGCACGTTGTTCAAGATGACCTTCATGAGTATAAAAAATGTACTGAAAAAGTACCTTTTGGCGGTACTATCTACAATGGCGCAGGTTCATCATCTGAAAACCAGACAGGCATCAATCCATTCAATGTCAAACATCCGATGATGCCTTTTAGCTTCTTTACTTCGGGCTCACTGCTGATAACGGTTGAAAAAGAGAAGATGAGTGTTGAGTTTGTGATGCGAGACGGGGAGGTCTTAGACCGCTACTCTATCGAAAAAGCAGCTTCTTCTTGCCGGTAACGGCTATTTTTTAACCGCTGCTTCTTTGTTGTGATAGGCCATGTATTGGGTGGTCTTATAATAGGCAAGAGAAAGTTTTTTGAGCTTTTCTGTCAGTTCAGGATGCTCTTTACTCACATCATCACGTGGGTTGTCTCCATGTATACTGTGCAGTCCGGCACGTGACCAATTTGCTAGCATATAAAAATAGTACTCTTCGTCGATCATACCTATTCTTGGAGGACTGGTATGGTGGATTGTAAATGAGTAACGTTTGTCTTTGTATTGGCTGTCGAACATGTCTCTACCCATGGTAGTGGCAGTATACTTCTGACCGCTTAGCCCGGCCATCGTTGCAAGCACATCTACTTCAGACACAACGGTATCCATCTCTTTTGGGTTGTTGATAAGCCCGGGAGACCATACAATAAAGGGGACACGGTGCGCGCCTAACATAAGTTGAGACGAACTTTCTCCTTTAAAGGTATGCTCACCTGCAGAACCGGCAATACCATGGTCTCCCCAAAGTGCGAAGATAGTGTTTTCGTCATACCCTGCCTCTTTCGCTATTTTCGTGAAATGTTCAATAGAATGGTCCATCAACCTATAGGCATTAAACTCCTCTTCTTCTTGAAAACCATAACGTTTGACTTTCTCATCACCCGGGTGTTTGAGTTCGAAACCATAACTTTCATCAGGGATGGTAAAGGGACGATGGTTCCCTGAGGTTTGTATAATAGCAATAAATGGTTTTTTCTCTTTTTTGAAGACGGCATTGGCCTCACGAAAGAGGTCAATGTCTGAGATTCCCCAAACGTCGTTACGTGGTGAAGAGTAGTCACCCTCTTCATATAGGTGCAGACCGGCAATGTTTTTTGTCAACATACCCCGTATATTTCCCCACGAAGCAGATCCACCGATAAAATAGTATTTCTCATAACCTTCAAATTCATTCATGATGCTATGTTGATCTACGATCAAAGGATTACGGCTGGAGCTGCCATGGAGTTCGATGTCTGGCATACTGGTTATGGTGGTAAAGATTGAGCGGGCTGTTCCGGTAGACGGTGTATAGAAGTTTTTGAAGTAATAACCACTATCTGCTAAGGATTTCGTAAAGGGTGTTGGGTCGAGAGGGTTGTTAGATAGAGATGTTTTAAAGGTTGCGTAAGACTCTACAATGATCAAAACGATGTTTGGTTTATTTGTCATATTCGCTTTAGCCGGAATGTGGCGTTGATAGTTTAACGTGTTGATGTCTTTGTCTTGAACACCTAAATACTCTGCGATTGTCTCATAACTTTTTTTGGTATCTCTAAGATTGTAATTAATACGCCCGTTTTTCCATGTATCAAAGAAGTAATGTACCGGATTGTACGTCAGTTGTGCCGCAAAAGGGTGTTTACTGAACGTGGCTTCTGACCAGCGAAGAGGGTATTGTGAAAACTTGCTATAAGCGGCAATGAAAACAACTATAAATGCAACAAAACCTACAATAACATCTTGCCAGACTTTGAGCTTTTTTGGTGCACTATCAGCAACATGGTTATAGATCTTCTCTAAGACATAGACAAATAAAACAATCGAGAGAATCCACCCCAGTGTAATCCAGATAACAGGGTAACTCTCCCAGACCATGTTTGCTGAGATGGTGGCATCTTCAGCGAATCGCATGGCGGTAAAATTTAGACGTGAGTTAAGGTAAGAGTAGTGCCCAATGTCGATAATATAGGCTAGTGAGATTAAGGCAAAAGGGATTGTAAGCGCACTATGCCAGATAATGTGCATGGCTTTAAAATTAAAAGGGTTAAGCCATCTGATCCAACCAACAAAAAAGAGAGGTAATATAGTTGCGACTGCAATTCGCATGTCAAATCGAAAACCAAGCCACATGGAGGTCCAAAAATCGGATGAAGCAAGTGGTGCCTCCGGTGAGTCAAAAAGTATGTAAAAGAGCAGACGCATAGCAACTAAAAGTGATGTAAGTGCCAATGTATAAAGAAGAATGAATTTCAAGATACGGGGCATGTTGTGCCAAAGTGAAGAAAATATAGTCATAAAGTGTTTCCTAAAATTGATTATTGAAAACGCAAGTATACTAAAGCTTTGGTGATGGTGTGTTGAGAGTGTTCAGTAATGCTCTTTCTAAACTCCTTTTTGGTAAAATCATACTTATTTTTTAAAGAAAAAGGGCATATATGAAAGTTTCAGTGATCGGCACCGGCTATGTCGGCTTAGTAAGCGGCACCTGTTTTGCACAGATGGGAAACAGCGTGACATGCGTCGATATTGACGAGACTAAGATCGAGAAACTCAAACAAGGTATTATCCCTATCTATGAACCAGGCCTCGAAGATATGGTCTTGGAAAACTACAAAAAAGGCACTTTGAACTTTACCACCGATGTTAAAAGTGCGATCGCTAACTCACTCATCACTTTCATCGCAGTAGGTACCCCGATGGGCCAAGACGGTTCTGCGGACCTTCAGTATGTCTTGGCAGTTGCCAAAAGCATCGGTCAACATATGCAAGAGTACATTGTCGTTGTTGACAAGTCAACAGTTCCAGTAGGCACTGCAGATAAAGTCAAAGCAGCTATCCAGGCAGAACTCGACAAACGTGGCAGTGACCTGACATTTGACGTTGTCTCTAACCCAGAGTTCCTAAAAGAGGGTGCAGCGATTCAAGACTTTATGCATCCAGACCGTGTCGTCATCGGTGCGGACTCTGAAAAAGCCCTACAGATAATGCATGACCTCTACGCACCTTTTATGAAAAACCATGACCGCTTCATCGGTATGGACATTAAATCTGCCGAGATGACAAAGTATGCAGCTAATGCAATGCTCGCAACCAAGATCTCTTTTATGAATGAGATCTCAAACATCTGTGAGAGAGTCGGGGCAGATATCAATAAAGTCCGTAACGGTATCGGTTCAGATTCCCGTATCGGTTACAGCTTTATCTACCCGGGTTGCGGATACGGCGGAAGCTGTTTCCCTAAAGATGTACAAGCCTTGGCTAAGACATCTAAAGACTTCGGTTATACACCACGTATCTTGGATGCGGTAGAAGCGGTCAACTATGATCAAAAAACTGTTATCTCAGACAAAGTCATTAAACGCTTTGGAGAAAACCTTGATGGTAAGACCTTCGGTGTTTGGGGACTGGCATTCAAGCCGGAAACTGATGATATGCGTGAGGCTTCATCGATCACAATTATCAATGAACTCACAAAGCGTGGTGCTAAAGTGGTTGCCTATGATCCAAAAGCACGCCATGAGGCAGAGAGCTACTATCTTAAAGATAATGCCAACGTTTCATATGTAGACAGCAAATACGAAGTACTGCACGATGCCGATGCTCTTGTCCTTATTACTGAGTGGCAAGAGTTTAGAAGCCCTGACTTTGATGAGATGAAGAAACTGCTTAAAAACGCTGTCTTCTTTGATGGCCGCAACCAGTTTGACAAAGAGCGCATGGCTGCGATGGGCTTTGAGTATTTTCAGATCGGGGTGTAAGCAGTAAAACTGCGGTGAATGGCAAGGACAAACAGTCCAGTGCAAGGAGGAGCTAAACTCCGAGTCGTGTAAATAGTGAATAGTAAATATCTCCGTTACTCCAGACTTGATC
>JBATWM010000097.1:0-1563 GCA_049672605.1 Sulfurimonadaceae bacterium | reverse complement strand
GTCATGTACGTAGTCACGGTATATTTTTAGAATCCGTACGGGTGCGGATTTTAAGAACGCGTATTGTATCCAAATTAGCTGAAAGTTTCAATAGCAACTATATTTACAACAGTATTTTTGAGGCTATGGCCGTAGCTGCCGTTTCTGAACGGAGTATCATCGGGGTATCGAGACGAAAAACTCTTTGCTCTTGCAAAAGCGTGCGTTCGGCTTCGCTGAGGCCGCCTTCACTGCCGATGAGGACGGTGTCGATGTCACTGCCATCTTCTAAGACCTCATCACAAAAGTCAAACACGACCGTCTGCGGGTTTTGTTTTACGAAGGCTTCGATATTTTTCACCTCATCAAAGTCCATCATCTCACTGCGCCCGCACTGCTGCATCGAACTCTCTAAGATGCGCTCGTAACGTTTAAAGTCCGGTTTGAAGTTTTTTTGCGAGCGGTCACAGTAGATAAAGGTTATCTTGGCGACACCTAGTTCATTCAGCAGCGGCAGTACTTTTTCTACGGACTTGCTATCGACCACACACCAACCTATATGCAGCTGCTTAAAGGCAGTCACCTGTTCATCCTCTGCGCTTATCAGCTCAAGGCTGGCACTTCGTCCATCAATATGTACGATCTTATAACGATAAAGTGTCTCGCTGGACTCTTTTTGGCGGAAACCCAACTCATCACCGACCTGATGCCGGCGCACTTTGATGATGTATTTAAACAATTCGCCTTTAAGCACTAATTGCTCATTTGAGGCATCATCATCAAAGAGAAATCTCAAAGATACATCCAGATGCTGATCAGCACGATGAGACCGATCTCACTAACCAAGATCGTCTTCGCATCTTTTTTATACTTCTCAAAAGCACCCTTTTCGACTATTGAGGCATATTTCAAAGGTCTTGAACGTTTGATCTCAAAAAAGATAAGGACGATCGATAGGATGATCATTGCGATATTGGGAATCGTAAATTCAAGATGTTTTGCAGCCATCATCACCATACCGGTAAAGATAGGGGCAAACATCGCCATCAAGATCAGTGGACCTTGTATACGCATCTTGCGAAGATAGGCCATAACATCATTTGCACGCTCAAGCTGCCATAGACTTGCCGCAAATATAGCGACCAACAAAAACACGCTAACCCAGTGGATAGAGAGACTCATATTATACATTGCATTCATAACCAAGATTTTACACAAATTCTTCTATAATCTCTATGTATTTGACGTCAAAGGAGCAAAAGCCCCTTAGACTACGTTAACACTGAGTTCTCTTTAGCAGAGTGCTCACGCGCAGATCAACCGCGCTTACCTTACGGTTCATTAGTATTATATGAATCAAAATACATACTATCGCAAGGATTTCTATGGCTGTAACTGTTGACGAGGCACTCTCACTTATTTTTAAACAGGTCAAACCCAAATCAAAACAGCTGCTGCCCATCGAATTGGCACTTGGCCATGTCCTAGCCGAAAAGATCACGGCTACACACAACCTGCCCCCTTTTGACAACTCCGCTATGGACGGTTACGCCATTAAAGCAAGTGATGCAGGCAGAACTTTAG
>JBATWM010000096.1:0-7272 GCA_049672605.1 Sulfurimonadaceae bacterium | reverse complement strand
CTATCTGAACGACCATATTTATCGGCACATTGTTCAATCGCTCTGTCATGATTAGTTTGTTCATCATTTGCCTGATCATGTCTAAAACGACACCCTTTAGAACAAGCTCCAGCTTCTGTTTTTGGATCCCAATGCTTACCGGACAAACCATTACTTTGACAATTTTGAAAACAATCACCATACCCGCTAGCACTAGCAGATGTGTTTAGCCCAACAACTACAGCCGCTACAATTAACATATATTTCATTTCATTCCTTTTAATTTGTATCTTTAGTACCAATTAGCTCAGAGTAGCAATATCACCAAAGGTTTAAAATTCAAAACTATACCCCATAAGCAGCATAGCCGTGTTTTGCTTTTTAATGTTATACGTCGTAAAATCGCTGCCTTCATAATAACTAACACCCGTCTTGGAAGTTAGTATATAAGAGTACTCCAATAGAAATTCTAAACTATTAGATTCATCTACTACATATTCTGCACCAGTTCTTAATGCCAGAACACCATTATCTTGTTTTATGTTTTTTTGGTTAACAGCATATGCACTCATAGCAACTCCCACACCAAAGCCTACTAAAGGCTTAAACCCATCTTGCTCATAAAACTTAAAATCACTATTTAGCAAGGCTCTTTGGAGTTTAACATCTGTATTGCTGTCAATGTCATACGATAAACTAAGTCTATAAAATGAATTTTGTATACCGACTGCTCCGCCGATAAGGCCATTCGTGCTGTCATATGAAAAAGAGGCTCCATCTATAATGTCATTTGTAGACTCTATTGTAATTACAGATGAAGTTTTAGAGACTCCGGAATAGGCTCTGACAACTACCTTCGCATCCCGAGGAACAAGAAGAATGGCACCAACATTAGCGAAGAGTGGAAGTGTGACTAGCGTGAGTAAAAGAACTCTCTTCATTAAGGGATGCCTTTGTAAAAAAATGTACGTTAGCTGTGAACTCCTTTTGAAGCGTATGGCATCTAACGATGTCATGGTTTATATTCACTGTGCTAATGAAGGTCCATGATTGAAGGTCTTATCATAATTTTGACTCGCTATGTATCTATCTACTCCTGAAGGGGTGGCACAAACACCTTTAGCGCAATTTTCGTAGCAGGTCTCACTTGGTTCTAATTGCGATACCTGTTTCGTAATAACATAGTTGATGGCGTAGTGTATAGTCTCATCATTGACAACATGTGTATATGCTTTTTTATCTATTTTATATATATGACATTCACTATTAGTATAGTTACTTCCTCGACAATATATGCTATCACCAGCTGATCTGTTTTGAAAAAAAGTAGAAGTACTATGTTCTGAAAAAACAACACCCTCTCTTTCACGCCATGTATGGTCTGCATAGTAGAAAACACACTCTCGCAACTGCTTTTTCTCTGGTTCATAAGTTGCCTCGGTATAAGTGTAGTGAAGAGGTGTCGTGTCATAGTCTGTCGTAGTCTGAACTTTGCTGTTTTGTGATGATGTACTATTGCCATTAGTCATTTCTCTTAAATCTGACGATGCTCTATAGGCGCGTTCTCTATCAACACGTTGCTCGTATTCGACTTGCTGATAGGTCTTGATACCTTGTTCCATTAGTTCTGGATTATTAGCTGCATATGTTGCGACTTCGCCCACACCTTGGATGGTACCGACGACTAGTGCTCCAGGTATCGCAACGACAGGGGCAATATATGTATTGACCGCTTTACTTACACTTTCTCCTCGTTCATGGCGATCGGAAAGCGCATCTTCAGCATACATATCTTGATTTTTTGCTACACACCCTTGTAATATGAACCCAACTATCATAAATACAATATATTTTTTCAACAGTACCACTCCATTCAAAAATAGTATTTCAATGCAAGTGTCGGCATACTTTTATTTATAACAGTATTTGTTAAAAACTTATATCCAACCAATAGTGCGAATTGATTATAATTGATTCCTATTGTAGGTTCTATATAAAATATAGACAGGTCATCCTCATCTACAGCTTCTAAGTTCCCACTTTCGTTAGTTAGCTCTAAGTCAGAAAGCAAACCAGTAACACCCACTCTTAATGCAATATCATAACTCTTTTTTTGACCAAAAAATGTTTTATGTGCCAATCCCAATTCAGTATAGAAACCGTACCCTTTTGCATCACTGTTACCATATAACCTATCGTCTACGTTTGCTATAACTCCCCCCAAACCACCTTCAAAATAGAGTCGACTATATATTGGGTATGAGCCATCTATTCCTATTTCAAAAACATCGGCATCATGTTCTTCTCCAAACCCTGACCACTCACTGCCTAATGCAATAGTAGTAGGCGAGTAACGTACTATAACACTCGGAAGCATTACCTGTTCCTGTACTTCTAACTTTCTACCAAAAATTGAATCAGAAGCGAATACATCTTGTAAACTCAGTATAAAAACGATTGCCATTATAAACTTCATATCACCATTCCTTTTTTCTTCATTAAGCTTATAAATATCGTAACAAAAAGGTGTCACAAATGATGTCACAACGCAAAATATTTGTTGCTTAATATTACAACAATCTCTATACTTGCAGTTAATGTGGATGAAAACACCTCTGATATCAATATTTTGAAATACTCTGAAACTTTTATTGGAATACTCCCTATGCTGATTCAGGCGGAAGCGATTATAACGATGGCGCTGATTTCACTTCGTACAAGATCAAAGATCAGCACGCCGTCATACTGCGAGCTGAGTATAATTTCACATTTTAAAAAGCTGCTTAAAGGCATTTTTGAAGCAGGTAAATCAACCTGCTATTCGAATCGAATAGAATAGACAGAGTAAACACCATCCCTTCTCTGGTTCCAACTCACGGTAGCATCCCCATTCTGTCCGTACGAGATGACAGCAGGATTGGCAATAATATCCTCATCTCTTACACTGGCAATACGTCGTGGTGTTTTCCACCCTTCATCGGCAATATAATGATTTACCCAAAGATACTGTAAAGATTGCCAAAGAACAATAGCGTTATTGTTGCCATCAAACACGATTTGAGGCGAATATTCTAAAGATGCAGTATTGTCTGTTTCGATCAATGCGGGTGTGTCCCATCCTGAACCGAAAGTGTACCGGATGGCATAAGCGTTATTGAGATCAACATCTTCTCTTTGGCGCCATACGACGATAGCATTTCCTTGAGAATCTATTGCTATATCCGGTTCATCACAATTTGTGTTTGGACTGCTGAGTTCAACTTCCGCGCCCCAACCTGATCCGACGGTAAAGCGATTACTCATAAGTTTTCTTGAAAAACTATCGGATGCTGATATCCAAACAGCGATAGCATTACCGTTTGCATCCATTGAAACCTGTGGATTTGCAGCAAGGACTGCTGCCGAAGATGATAGTTGACCCATGGTCGTGCGAGGGGTCCATATCATTGAAACGACGTCATAATAATACGACCACACACCCCAGACGACCATGACGTTTCTGTTCTCATCGATGTCGACATCATAAGTTGCATCCCCGATTGATGAAGCAAGCTCTCTTACGGCGCCCCATCCTAAGCCATGCGAATAAATTGCACAGAATAGATGCGTAGTATTAGAAGCACTAGTATACTCACCCCATACCAATACGGCATCGCCGTTGTCATTTGTCTTAAGAACTGGTTCATGGAGTGAAATAAGGTCAGCTGACAAAGTTGCTATGGTTGATGAAGTGCTCCATTGATCTGCAATAAACGTTTTAGTACTAATTTTTCCGGGTTCAATCCATGCAAGGTGAGTAATGGCACCGGTATGATTAGCAACAACTGTATGGTATCCGACATTGTTACCAATCACTGTCGTGTCGCTCCATCCGGACGTTGATGAATAGCTGTTGGTGATCATACTGACCGTTCCGTTCTCTTCATATTTCCTCCAGACTGCCAGGGCACCGCTGTCGGTGTTGGCAACCAAAGGATGAGAACCATTGGTATCCATAAGAACCGGTGCTGTCCATATACCGTTCGCTAGAGGGGCAGGATCAATATATCCGGTATTTCCGCCTCCATCTACCAGTATACGATACGTACCTTTCGCTGTACCGGTTGTACCAGAGTTGTCAGCATCATAAGTATACGTACCTGTCGTGGCTGTTTTTGGCGATAGTGAATAGTTTTCAATTGCACTGCCACCATAATAGCTCAGCCTGATATCAATGTCATAGCTGTCCGTAATTTGCGTGGAGGTATAGTTGTCCGGGTAGTAGTAGTTGTTGTTCTTGGTGTTGTAACCAAGAACCGAACCAAATCCATCGAAAGTATAAATAACCTGAAATCCTGGGTCGACAGCAGCGCCGGTAGATTCTGTCACCGTGAATTCAATTTCGTATCCATATAGGGTTTTCGCCCAATAGTAGGGAAAAGCACCTGAAGCTGTTATATTAGTCGTACTTCCGGAACTACTTTCACCACCGCCGCATCCAGTAAGCATAATTACTAATGCTGTCGAAACCAGTACCAATATTTTGTTGATCTTCGTCATAACACTTTCCTTAAAGTTATATATAAATATCGTAACAAAAAGGTGTCACAGACGATGTCACAACGCAAAATATTTGTTGCTTAATCTTTAAAGTGTTAGAGTCTTTATATGCGAATACTATTTAGAACTATTTTATGGAGCTTTATCTTTTTAACGACAAGTTCTTTATACGCTTTGAATGTAGATGAAAACACCTCCGACATCAATATTTTAAAACACTCGGAGATTTTTGTAGATGAGACCAACAGTCTAACGATAGACGATGTCGTCCATCAAGCATTTGTCCAAAATTCTGAAGCTTCTTTATCATACGGGTTTGATGTGAGTCAGAGTGTATGGGTTAAATTTACACTGCAAAACAGCACCGATCACCGTTTAGAAAAAACGCTGGAATATGCCACCACTTTAGTTGGAGACATCTATGTTTATGACGGCGAAAATGTTCAGGCAGGCGGTAGGTTCCATATTGGTAAAGATAGAAACACGCTAACGCCAAGTTTTCATATTTTCTTAGAGCCATATGAAAAAAAAACTATCTATGTCAAGGCATACTCAAAATTAACTGCACTCATAGTTAAACTGACATTATGGGACAGAGATAGCTTTATTGAAAATGACAATACCCGTAAAATAGTTGTATTTTCATTTTTTGCAGCAATGTTGATCTTGTTTATCTATAACTTTATGCTTTGGATCTTTACCAGGCAAAAGGTCTATTTTTACTATATTTTGTACCTGTTTGGTGTTATGTTCTTCCAGGCAAACTATGTAGGACTCTTACAGCTATACCTTTTCTCAAACGACATCACGATACTGGTTGAAAAGGCCAGTTCTATCCATATCTCATTCTTAATTTTGAGTATCGTCTTTTTCACGCAAGAGTTTTTAGAGACAAAGCAATTTAAAAAAATAGATAAAGTGTTCAAGTTTTATATCTACACCACACCCTTCGTCGCACTTTTAGGATACGATAATTTTGCGTATGACCTCGACATGATAATCTACTTTGTTCCTCTTGCTTTTTTTGTAATTTTTGTCAGTTTTTATGCACTTTACAAAGGTGTAAAACAGGCACGGTTTTATGTTATTGGCTGGAGTATAGTCATATTTTCACTTCTGGTTGTTAATTTTAAAACTATAGGACTTATTGATATTACTGTTTATTTTGCCTATATCAGTGAAATAGCATTTGTTCTCGAAGCACTTCTTTTTTCGATAGCATTGGCACATAAAATCAAAATACTGTCAGATGAAAAAGAGGAGAGCAAAAATGCACTTATTGAGTTTCAACAAAAAGAGCAAGCGCGGCTAATTGAACTTGTTAAAGAGAAAACAAAAGACTTAACAGCCTCTATACAAGAGAAAGACATACTCTATAAAGAGCTTAACCACAGGGTTAAGAACAACCTGCAAATGATTGTCTCTTTGATACGGTTACAAATCACAAACAGTGACAGTTTGGTAACTACAGAAGCACTGAATGTGACTAAAAACAGAGTGTATTCTATATCGAATTTATATGAAGTACTGTATTTACAAGGTGAAAACCTGCAGTTAGATACATTAGAGTATTTTAAAAATATAGTGAGCAGTATTCAGACTGGCTGTATAAGAGAGATCGACGTTGTGTATGATGTACGATGCAGTTTAAATACAGACCAGCTTATATACTGCGGACTAATAGTTAATGAGTTAGTTACAAACGCTTACAAGTACGCTTTTAAAGATGAACAGGGAACTATAACTATCTCACTAATAAAAAAAGAGGGGAAATATGAACTTGTTGTTAATGATAATGGCGTTGGATTTAAACAAGACAATCAATCTTCCCTCGGTTTAACAATAGTAGGTGCCCTGGTTGAAAAGCAGTTATTGGGAGAGATCCAGATAACTTCTGACGCAGGTGTAAAAATAATCGTTACATGGAATAGTGATGAATAATATGAAAATTTTAATTGTTGAAGATGAAAGTTTAGTCGCCTTAGAGCTTGAAATGACGCTAAAAGGCTTTGGTTATGATGTTGTAGGCTACGCAACAACCTCTAAAATGGCTAAAGATTATGTAGATACAAATAATATCGATCTGATTTTGATGGATATAAACCTGAAAGAGGCTATTGACGGTATAGATCTGTATCAAAGTTTCAATAAAAATATTCCTGTCATCTATTTAACCGCCTATAAAGATGAAAAGACCATATCCAAAGCTGTGGCAACTAACCCCTTAGGTTATTTAGTAAAACCGATAAACAGTGATGAACTAAATGCTCTCCTAAAGCTTGCCGTTTATAAAATGAAAAATGAATCCACAAGTAAAAATAAAAACAACTTCTTAGATATTGGTGAGAAGTACTTTTTTGACGAGTATGAAGATAAACTTTTTTATCAAGAGACCTTCATTCCGCTAAGCCAAAATGAGTTAAAACTTTTGAAACTTCTTATAGAATCAAAAGGACAGGTTGTTAGTTTCAAAACAATAGAAGATGAAATATGGAGTAATAAAGTTGTTAGTAATTCCTCTCTTAGAACACTTATATATAGACTTCGTTCGAAATTAGAATACAAACTTATAGAAAATGAGTTTAAATATGGAATAAAGCTGTAATCTGTCACTTCTACTAAAATACGGGTCAGTCGCCACCTATGAAATTCATCATAAATGATACCAAACGTAACTGATTTTTCTAGGTTCAAGCCACCGACTTCACCTCGTGTGTACTAAAGTTCACATCATATCTAGTATCATTTTTATAA
>JBATWM010000095.1:0-14364 GCA_049672605.1 Sulfurimonadaceae bacterium | reverse complement strand
CGAAACCGCTTAAAATTGCTATTTAAGCAGAGGCTGTTGCCATTGCTTCTTTAGCGTATTTTTCACCAAGCTCATATGCAGTTTTATTTACTTCATGAACTTTAGCAGGTACTTTAGAAAGCATAGTATCAATAAGAACTTGTTTATCGATAGCATTCATCATAGTGTTTGCAATTGCTAGTGCTACAACAGATTGAGTAATTACATTACCAACCTCTTCCTTAGCAATAGTAATAATTGGAATCTCATAGATCTTCCATTTTTTACGGTCTTCGTCTGTTGGATGAACAAGGTTAGGATCAACAACGATTATTCCACCAGGCTGTACACCGTCTTTGAATAGTTTATAACTCATCTCAGCAACTGAAAGCATGAAACCGATCTCACCATCATTTGCATATGGGTAGTAGATCTCTTCGTCATCTAGCTGGATATCAACAACAGTCGGTCCACCACGTACTTGTGATGTATATGTTGCCGTTTTTAAACCTTCACCGCCAGCCTTGATCTTTGCAGCTGCAAAGATCTCACCAGCAAGAAGAACACCTTGACCACCAACACCCGTAAATCTCATTAATGTTTTAGAATCACTCATTATGTCTCCTTAGATTTTTTTCGCGAAGTCGTCTTGTGTGATCACACCGCGCTTACCTTGATGCACATCTTTGATATCTTGGTACATATCACAGTACTCACGTACTTCTAGGTCTTGTTTAAGAACACCAAGAGGGAACAAGTTTAGTTGCTCTTCTTCTGTCATCGCATCATATTTCTTTTTAGAAACAGTGATGCTGTCGATCCACTCAAGGTTTTCCATAGCAGAAACCATCTTGTTTTTACGACCAAGATTAATGTGACAGTTCGAAAGAACTTCCATCATTGAGAAGCCTTTGTGCTCCATTGCTTTGATAAGAATCTTTTCTAGTTTCTTAGGCTCAAGCATTGTCTCACGAGCAACAAAAGAAGCACCAGCAGCGATAGCAAGGTCACAGGTGTCAAAAGTTGGGTCAATGTTACCCGCTTTTTGAGAAACTGTCCACATACCCTGAGGGGTAGTTGGAGAAGTCTGTGAGTTTGTAAGACCGTAGATGAAGTTGTTGATAACCAACAACGTCATATCGATGTTACGACGACAACCGTGAATAGTATGGTTACCACCGATAGCAAGTGCATCACCGTCACCAGCAACACAGACAACAAGCTTGTCTGGGTTAGCAAGTTTGATACCTGTTGCATAAGCTACAGTACGTCCGTGTGTTGTGTGAACTGTATTGAAATCAACATACGACGAGAAACGTCCAGAACAACCAATACCAGAAACAACACAAATGTCATTTTGGTTAATACCCATTTTGTCAATTGCTCTAATGAATGCCTTAAGAATAACACCATCACCACAACCCCAACACCATAGTGTTGGCATCTTTTCAAGTCTTAAATATTTATCATAATTAAATGCCATCTTATAATTCCTTTACTTTACTAACAATTTCATGTGGAGAAATTGGTCTACCGTTTACTTTGAATAGACCTTCGATATCAAGTCTTGCAGAAGCACGTTGTATTTCAGAGTGGTACTGACCGATGTTAAGTTCTACTACAAGAACTGTCTTAATTTTGTCTGTGTGCTCTTTGATCTTCTTAGCTGGTGAAGGCCAAATCGTAATTGGACGGAAAAGACCTGCTTTGATACCTTCAGCACGTAAGTGACGAATAGACTCTTTTGCTGCAAGAGAAACAGAACCGTATGCAACGATCATGATCTCTGCATCGTCCATCATAAACTCTTCATAAGACTCAACTTCGTCCTCATGTAGTGCAACTTTATCTTCTAGACGTTGAATAAGCTTACGACATGTCTCAATTTCCTCAGTTGGGAAACCGTTCTTATCGTGGTGAAGACCTGTAAAGTGGTAACGGTAACCTGTGTACATTGGGTTAAGTACCGCTGGCTCATCATGCTCACACTGGTACGGGAAGTACTCTTCAGCAGGACCGTCAAATGTTTTACGTGGAACGATTCCCGCTTTAACATCTTCAACAGTTGGAAGAATCGCTTTACCATGCATGTGACCGATAGTCTCGTCAAGAAGAACGATAACCGGTTGCATAAATCTGTCAGCAACGTTGAACGCTCTAACAACTTCAGTATAACATTCAGCCAATGAACCAGCCGCAAAAGTGATTGATTTGTAATCACCATGTGACGGGTTTTTAGCCTGAAGGACGTCACCTTGAGATACACGAGTCGGAAGACCAGTTGATGGACCACCACGCATAACGTTAACACATACTAATGGCACTTCTGCCATTTGAGCAAGACCTAACTGCTCAGCCTTAAGAGACATACCTGGACCAGAAGTCGCAGTTAATGCTCTTTGACCAACCATAGCTGCACCGATTACTGCACAGATACCACCGATCTCATCTTCCATCTGAATTGCAACACCGCCAATCTTTGGTAGAAGGTCAGAGATAACGTGCATTACCTCAGATGAAGGCGTTAGTGGATAACCACCAAAAAACATACAACCAGCATCTACTGCTGCGATTGCTGCTAGTTCATTTCCTGTAGAAATTACTTCTCTAGTTGCCATTATTTAACTCCTTGTTCACTAAGAGACATATAGTTGTTTGCAACGATCGCTGCTTGTCTCTCTTTTGCGTCGTCTGTAAGTTTAGCGAAGCTAAAACCAGCCTTTTTGTACTCTTGAGTATCTGCTACAAAAATAGCAAAGTCTGGACATGTAAGTTCACACTCATTACATCCGATACAAGCTTCAGGATGGTCAATAGAGATCATTGCACCCAAAGTTGATGTAGACTCGTACTTCATACCAAGTACGCCTGAAGGACATACTGATACACAAATATCACACGCTTTACAGTTATCTGTATTTACCCATACCGGCTGATCGCCTGGGTTTACCATTGGACTTGCTGCCATTTTTTCTCCTAATTTAAAATACGATTTAATTCGTAAAATTGTTTACCGAAAACTTCCCGACTGAACAAGAGACAAAGCTCTTTGCTTTGAGACTTGCAGAGTCGATAATACCAGTCTTCTCATCAAATAAAGGATAACCAAGTTTTCTTAAAATCGTTTTGAAGTGTGCTGATTGCGCTTCGTCAGTGACATTTACTGTTACTTTCCGAGGCTCACACTCGAGGTCTACAGAGACTCCTGTAAAACCTTTTTCTTCTAACGTTTTAGTTATCGTTGCAGCGCAACCGCCACAACGAACATTGGCAACCTCTACTGTTTCTAGCATTACTTCTTAGCCATAGCCTTAGTTACTGCGGCACCAATTTCAGCTGGAGAAACAACAACAGTTACGCCTGCTGCTTCAAGAGCTTCCATTTTTTCTTTAGCAGTACCAGCAGAACCAGAAACGATTGCACCAGCGTGACCCATTGTTTTACCTTTTGGTGCAGTTTGACCCGCAATAAAAGCAACAACCGGTTTAGTGATCTGCTCTTTGATCAGTTTAGCCGCTTGAATCTCAAGGTCTCCACCGATCTCACCGATCATAACAATACAATGTGTCTCAGGATCCGCTTCAAACATTGGAAGAAGTTGTTTGTATGAAAGACCGATGATCGGGTCTCCACCAATACCAACTGCCGTTGTAATACCGAAACCTTCTTTAACAACTTGGTTCGCACCTTCGTATGTCAATGTACCAGACTTAGAGATAAGACCAACATTACCTTTTTTGAAGATCATACCCGGCATGATCCCGATCTTACACTCTTCAGCAGTGATAATACCAGGACAGTTTGGCCCGATAGTCATCATTCCGTGCTTAGTAGCGTGTGCTTTAGCAGCTTGCATATCTTTAACCGGAGCACCTTCAGTAATAATTACTGCAAGTTCGATCCCGGCTTCAGCCGCTTCCATTACCGCGTCACCAACAAATGCAGGTGGAACGAAGATCATAGAAACCGTAGCGCCTGTAGTGTCTACAGCATCTTTAACTGTATTAAAAACAGGTTGACCAAGGTGTACTTGACCGCCCTTGTTTGGTGTAACACCGCCAACAATCTTTGTACCATACGCTAAACATTGCTCAGCGTGGAAAGAGCCCTCTTTACCGGTAAAACCTTGAACGATAACTTTTGTATCTTTATTTACTAGAATTGACATTAGTTTCCTTTCGCTGCCGCTACTGCTTTTGCAGCACCGTCACCTAGATCATCACCAACAATCAAGTTAGCGATATTTGCATTTTTAAGAATTTCAGCTGCTTCAGGAGCATTTGTTCCATCAAGACGAACGATAACAGGAACATTAACGTCAGTGATCTTAGTCGCTTCAATAATACCGTTAGCAATACGGTCACAACGAACGATACCACCAAAGATGTTTACAAAGATCGCCTTGACTTTAGGGTTTTTAAGAATGATCTCAAAACCTTTTGCCACTGTCTCAGCGTTAGCTGAACCACCAACGTCAAGGAAGTTTGCAGGTGTTCCACCCATGTGGTTGATCGTATCCATAGTACCCATCGCAAGACCGGCACCATTTACCATACAACCGATCTCACCATCAAGAGCTACGTAAGAGAGACCGTAGTGAGCTGCTTCAACTTCATCAGGATCCTCTTCTGTCAGGTCTCTCATCGCTAAGATATCTGGTTGACGTCCAAGAGCAGAGTTATCAAAGCCCATTTTTCCGTCAAGTGCGATGAACTCGCCCGTACCTGTTTTGACTAATGGGTTGATCTCGATCATCTCAGCATCATTTTCCATGTACAGTTTAAACAGTTTTTGAGCAAATGAAATAATATTTCTCTGCTCTAGTTTGTCAGTGATACCTAGACCAAAAGCCAATTGACGACCGTGAAAACCTTGGAAACCGATAGCTGGATCAACAGGAACAGTAATGATCTTCTCTGGAGTGTTTTCTGCAACATCTTCAATGTTCATACCACCCTCAGTAGATGCCATAATTAGAGGCATTTCTAATGTTCTATCTAGAACAACAGAAAGATATAACTCTTCTTTAATGTCAGCACCGTCTTCGATGTAGAGCTTTTGAACCAATTTGCCCTCAGCAGTCGTTTGATGTGTTACCAACGTCATACCAAGGATTTCATGAGCCAACGCTTCAACTTCATCAAGAGTCTTAGCAAGTTTAACACCGCCGCCAAGGCCACGACCACCAGCGTGAATCTGAGCTTTAACAACCCATACAGGGCCACCTAACTCTTGTGCAGCGATAACTGCGTCTTTAACGCTTTCAACCATAATACCTTTTGGTGTTGGTACACCATACTTGGCAAAAATCTGTTTTGCCTGATACTCATGAATATTCATTTACTCTCCTTGTTTTAAAATGGAACTACGCCTTAGGCGCGATCATCTCTTCTGGTTTCACATACTTATCAAACTCTTCAGCCGTTAAAAGACCAAGCTCAATAGCTGTCTCTTTTAATGTAGAGTTGTTCGCATGCGCTGTTTTAGCGATTTTAGCTGCATTGTCATAACCCACATAAGGGTTAAGTGCTGTAACTAACATCAATGAATCATGTAAGAAGTGATCGATCTTATCAGCAACTGGTTCAATACCAACCGCACAGTGGTCATTAAATGATGTAATTGAGTCAGCTAACAGACGTACAGACTGTAGATAGTTAAGCGCGATAACAGGCTTATAAACGTTAAGTTCAAAGTTACCCTGAGATGCACCCATAGAGATAGCAACGTCATTTCCAAAGACCTGACAAGTCACCATAGTCACTGCTTCTGCTTGTGTTGGATTCACCTTACCTGGCATAATTGAAGAGCCTGGCTCATTTGCAGGAATTTCGATCTCACCAAGACCACAACGCGGACCTGATGCCAACCAGCGTACATCATTAGCGATTTTCATCATGTCAGCTGCAAGCGCCTTAAGTGCACCATGAGAATAAACAAGTGCATCATGAGATGTCAATGCATGGAATTTATTCGGTGCTGTAATAAAATCATGTCCAGTAAGTTCTGTTAATTTAGCGGCAACTCTTTCGCCGAGTTCAGGGTGTGCGTTAAGACCTGTACCAACAGCTGTTCCACCAAGAGCTAGTTCACGTACTGGCTCAAGCGACTGAACAGCCATCTTTTCACACTTGTTCAGCATTTCTACCCAACCAGAGATCTCTTGGCCAAGTGTAATTGGTGTTGCATCTTGTAAGTGTGTTCTACCAATTTTAACAACTGACTCAAATTTAGCAGATTTATTAGCTAACGTCGCTTTTAGTTTTGCAATTGCAGGAAGAAGACGTGTTTCAACTGCGATTACTGCTGCAACATGAAGTGCAGTTGGGTACGTGTCATTTGAAGATTGTGATTTATTGACATCATCATTAGGGTGGACTAGTTTTTCTTTACGAAAGTCACCGCCAAGGATCTCAGTAGCACGGTTAGCAAGAACTTCGTTGTTGTTCATGTTCGACTGTGTACCTGAACCTGTCTGCCATACAACTAGAGGGTAGTTACCATCAAGTTTACCGGCAAGCATGTCATCAGCAGCTTGAGCAATAGCATTTGCTTTATCAGCGTCAAGTTTACCTAAATCGTTGTTGACAAGTGCAACTGATTTTTTGAGGTAAGAGAATGCACGTGTAATCTCATATGGCATTCTCTCTTCACCGATAGCAAAATTTTCAATAGAACGTTGTGTCTGTGCTGCCCAATAAGCATCTACAGGAACTTCGATCTCACCCATTGTATCTTTTTCTATACGTGTAGCCATCTTATTTCCCTTCAAAAAAGTTATTATTATTAAGGGTGTCGATCAACGACTGTACTGAAGAGCAAGAACCTGCGAACATCTCTTTCTCTTTGTCGTCAAGAGTGACTTCAATGATTTTTTCTGCGCCGTTTGCACCAAGCATAACAGGGACACCACAAACAACATCAGAGTAACCGTATTCACCCTCTAATAGCACAGCGCACGGGTGGATCTGCTTTGTATCTTTCAATATTGCTTCTACCATAATAGATGTAGATTTAGCAGGGGCATAGTAAGCTGAACCTGTTTTAAGGTGACCAACGATCTCCGCACCACCATGACGTGTACGGTTAACGATCTCTTCGATCTCATCTTCTGAAAGCACATCAGTAAGAGGCACACCGGCCACTGTAGAATAGCGTGCCAACGGCACCATATCGTCACCGTGACCACCCATAACAGATGCACGGATCTGACCGCCGCCGTAACCAAGTTTCTCTTGGATGAACGACGCCATACGCGATGAGTCCAAGATTCCTGCCATACCTATAACACGGCTTCTCTCAAACCCACTCTCTTTTAACGCAACATACGTCATAGCATCTAACGGATTAGAGACCATGATAATGATAGCATCAGGTGAGTATTTGGCAACACCTTCAATGACCTCTTTAGTGATCTTTGCATTGATCATCAAAAGGTCATCACGACTCATACCAGGGAGACGAGGACTACCTGCTGTAATAACAACAACATCACAGTTTTTAAGGTCTGACATCTCTTCAGCAACTTTTACAACAGTGTGTGAACGTACTGCTGAAGCAGCCTGAGACATATCAAGTGCCTTTCCCATTGCTACATCAATTTTATTATCACGAAGAATAATCTCATGACATGACCCCAGCATCGCAAGTGAATACGCTACCGTAGCACCAACATTACCTGCTCCGACAATACCAACACGTTTTCCATGATTCATTAGGACTCCTAATATATTAAAGATAGATGGCATCTCTTTAAGCAATACACTTAACTATTAGGTGCGAACACATAAGTATTAAGTATAAGCGCTAAGAAAACACCCGAACATTTAAGACACAATTGTCTTTTATAGCGGACTCAAAAGTCCTCTATAAAAAACAATCAAGAGGCAGAAGCCTCTTGTTATCGAAACTAGATAGCGTCGATAATTGCGTTTAGAGTAGCAGAAGGACGCATTGCTGCAGTCGCTTTAGCGTTATCTGGGTGGAAGTAACCACCGATATCTTTAGCAGAACCTTCAGAAGCTAAAAGCTCAGACATAATCTTGTCTTCGTTTTCTGTAAGTGCAGCAGCAACTGGTGCAAATTTAGCAGCTAACTCAGCGTCCTTACCTTCAGCAAGTGCTTTAGCCCAGTACTGCGCTACGAAGAAGTGAGATGCTTTGTTGTCTGGCTCACCACATTTACGTGAAGGCTCTTTGTTGTTATCTAGGTAAGCATCATTTGCAACATCAAGACCTGCAGTTAACGCAGTAAGTTTTGCATCTCCGTGTTTCTGACCTAGGAAACGTAAAGACTCAGCTAGTGCTAAGAACTCACCTAAAGAATCCCAACGTAAGTGACCTTCTTTTATGAATTGCTCCACGTGTTTAGGAGCAGATCCACCAGCACCAGTCTCATATAGACCACCACCAGCTAGTAAAGGAACAATTGAAAGCATCTTAGCAGATGTTCCAAGCTCTAAAATTGGGTACATATCAGTTAAGTGGTCACGAAGAACGTTACCTGTTACAGCGATAGTTGTTTTACCTTCACGTACACGAGCATTTGTAAAACGCGTTGCGTCAGTTACATTCATGAATTGAATATCTAAACCAGCAGTATCGTGATCTTTAAGGTAAGCATCTACTTTGATCTTAACTTGAACATCGTGAGCACGGTTTTCATCTAACCAGAAGATAGCAGGAACGTTTTCAATTCTAGTTCTTTCAACTGTTAAACGAACCCAGTCTTTGATTGGAATATCTTTAGTACGAGACATTCTCCAGATATCACCAGCTTCACATTCAAAACTCATAAGAACACCATCTTCACCTGTTACTGTAACAGTACCAGCTTCTGCAAGTTCAAAAGTTGTTGGGTGAGAACCGTACTCTTCAGCTTTTTGAGCCATAAGACCGATATTTTGCATTGTTCCCATAGTTGAAACATCGTACTGACCGTTTTTAACACAATCAGCAACCATTTCAGCATGGAACATAGCGTAAGTTGAATCAGGAATAACAGCAACACACTCTACTGCAGCTCCAGTTCTATCCCACTGCTTACCACCTTCACGAACAACTACTGGCATTGAAGCATCAATAATTACATCATTTGAAGCGTTGAAGTTAGTAGTACCTTTATCAGAATCAACCATAGCAAGCTTTGGAGCATCTGATTCAAGTACTGCTAAGAAATCAGCTTTAATTTCAGCTTCTTTAGCGTGACCAGCAATTTTCTTCTCTAAGTCAGACATACCTTGGTTAGGGTTAACATTTAATTCTGCAAATGTAGCTGCATGTTTAGCAAATACATCACTAAAGAATGCAACAAAACCGTAACCAAACATAATTGGATCAGAAATTTTCATCATTGTTGCTTTAAGGTGTAGTGACCATAAAACATCATTTGATTTAGCATCTTCGATAGTTTTCTTGTAAAAAGTGTTAAGTGCAGCGATAGACATATATGTACCATCAAGAATCTCACCAGCAAGAGCGTCAATAGAAGTTAACTCTTTACCGTTAAGTGCGATAGTGACTTTTTGTGCTTTTGCAACTGTAACTGATTTCTCGTTACCAAAAAAGTCTCCATTACCTTCCATATGTGCAACATATGATTTAGCATTTTCTGGGAATGCACGTAGTTTATGTGGATTCTTTTGAGCAAACTTCTTAACTGCTGCTGCAGCACGACGATCAGAGTTACCTTCACGTAATACAGGGTTAACTGCAGAACCTAAACAAGTACTATATTTAGCTTTGATAGCTTCTTCTTCAGCATTTGCTGGATTTTCAGGGAAATTAGGAATATCAAAACCTTGACCTTGAAGTTCAGCGATACAATCTTTTAATTGACCAACAGAAGCAGAGATATTTGGAAGTTTAATAATGTTTCCATCTTCTTGAAGAACAACTTCACCTAGCTTAGATAGTTCATCTTCAGCAAGACCCATTGCAGCAAGAACTCTACCTGCAAGTGAGATATCACTAGTAACAACTTCAACGCCGGCTGCTTGAGTAAACGCGTTAACGATAGGTAAAAGCGAGTAAGTCGCTAGAGCGGGTGCTTCATCAATTACTGACCAAATGATTTTTGACATGGAGTGTGTCCTCGATTTTTAAGATGAAACATTTTAGCACTTCATTTGTAAATCAGGAGTTATTCACACTGTTTTCACATCAAATCAAACTCATATGTTTCATTTGGTAGCACGCTTTACATTGCCAATATGTGTAGAATAGTAACGTGTGAAATCGTGTTTACCCTGCTTGTTTTTCATAAAATAGAGGTAATCCGTCTTAGCCGGAAAGATGGCTGCACGTATAGCCGGAAGGCTGACATTGCAGACAGGGTCATCGGGAATACCCTTATATTTGTAGGTATTGTATGCTGTTTTGTCATTACGGATGCGTGCAGGCGTTATCTTTATGTGCGAGTATTTACCATAATTAAGCGCACCATCCATCTGCAGCTTCATGCCCTTGTTCAGACGGTTTTGAATCACAGAGCCGACTATCGGCATCTCCTCTATAGAAGCAGCCTCTTTTTGGATGACGGAAGCAAGCGTAATGTACTTGTACCACTTCGCTTCATTGTAGGTGCCGAATATTTTTAGCGACCACTCTTTCATCCGCTTTTCTGAACGCTTTAACAGTAATGCAATAACGGCTTCCTCTGTTATGCCACGAGGAAGTTTATAGGTGTCCGGCACAAAGGCACCTTCTTTAAAAGGAGACTGGTTTTTGAACTCTTTTAGTAGTGTTTTATGGTCAAGGTCAAGCTGCTCTGCCACCTGCTCTAAAAAGATATAGGTGGTCTCTCCCGGGATAAGTGTTACATTTTTCATAGCAGCTTTTGCGGTAGAGAGGCGCTTAAGAAAGTCAGCGTGTGTTAACTTAGTTGTACCGATATTGATCCATCCCTGCTGCGGCATTCCGATAAAACGCATTAAAAAGGCATCCAAGGGGGAAACATCGATGTTATTGTCTTGCATATGTGTTATAATCTTGGTTATTGACCCTTGGGGAACATACAGCACTTTTGAGGTCGTCAGGCCTAGATTTAGGTAGTACATGAACGACAGCACCATAATCAAGGCTATCTCCAAAGTCCACTCTATCATCATCGATCTACTTATTTTCATATCTATAACTCTTTTTACTATCTATTTTACACTGCATATCGGTCTGAAACTAGACAAATTCATTCTGCCCGGTTTAAAAATTGAGCAATTATACATAAAGTGGGATGAAAAGATTGTCGTTGACATCGATTCTGTAAAAATTACAAAAAGTAACACTAAGAGCACATTTGACTTTACAAGCCTTGATGCCAAAGAGCTACTGAAGCAGTCCCGTGTTTTAGAGAGTTTCTTCTCAGAGGTGAACATTAGACAAGTACAGGTCAACGACATAAATGCTACTTTTCGTTACAAAGAACAGATGATGGGCTACATAGAGGTCAATGGGCCGACACTCAAACTGCTAGCTGACATTGATATGAATGACCACCTGCTGCTTCTCTCTATTAAAGAGTTTAATGAAACGTCAACAAAAACGACTATGCATGGTGATATTTTAGCGAACGCCCATGATCATCGACTGTATGGCGACCTCTTTATCAATGTTGCAGACGCTATGCCTCTTAAACTTTTACTCTTGGCAGATAGTGAGAAGGTGCAGCTGTGGGGTCAAGGTTCTGAAGTTATTACCAAGTCCATTGATCCTGTTGTTAAAATAGCACACTTAGGTCCACTAATCGAACCTTGGATAGCCGATTATCTAAAAGGTGAGGCTCTTCATCTTGAGTATATCAAAGGGACTCTTATTTATGATGACCCCATCTCTTTGTTTGATACACTTGATGTAAAAGCACATTACAACAATGTAGAATACACCTTTGCCCCTGGTTATGCCCCTGCTATTTCACCTCAGGTCGATCTTGCATTCAAAGATCGTATCTTATACATCTACCCAAGGAAAGCAACCTTTTATGGGCAGCCGGGAGGAGCGACCTGGGTAAAAATCGATTTTGAGACCCCCGCCAACCCTCTTTTGACTGTTGATGTTGATACAACGGCAAAATTAACGCCAGAGCTTACAACTTGGTTGAAAGGGTATAAGATCAATCTTCCTTTTTATCAGACAGAAGGTAAGACAAAGGTCAAGCTCGCCGTTTGGGTCACCCTGGGAGACATAGATGTCTCAGCAGAGGGTGGATTTTCCACAAAAAAAGCAGTATTTAACTTCTCAAACACCGACATCAACGTACAAGATGTACGTGTTATGCTCAAAAACACACATATCGATATCAAGAGCCTCAACGCCTCCCTGCTTGAGGGTGCGATAAAAGCTGATCTTTCCGGTCAGCTTGATCCCGTCAAAGAGAGTGGTAAATTCAACATTGTGCTTAATACACTGCAGTTTAAAAATGGTGAAAATGTATTTGAGATGGATACTGATCATAAAAAGCTAAGATTTTCTTACACCATAGATCCAAAAAGTGATTATCTTAAAATACCTAAATCATATTGGCGTTTAAACCAAAAACTTATCACACTTAATGGGCTTCGTGCTCCTTTTGACTTCTTGAGCCTTAGAGGGACAATACCGACAACGATGTTAAGCAGTGAAGACACATTAAAAGCCTATGTTTCCGGTACATTTGACATTAAAAATCTTGAGACTGCGCTGGTGGCGGATCTATTAAAGTTGAACACACCGCAACTCTCATTGGATCAAACCACTGTTCCGTTAGAGATCAGATACAAAAACGGTCTATTTCTAAATGTCAAAAAGAGATCACACTGGGAACTCGGCAACACTAAATTGGTGCTTTTTCCCTCAACCGTCTCGTATATGGGTGGTCTTCTTTACATCAAAGATGCCAATTTTACGCTAGCAGATATTTTCACTTCGCATCTCAACGGTGTTTATAATACAAAAAACCAGACAGGAAGGTGCATTCTTAAAACGATGCATGCCGAAGTGGGTGACACCTCTTTACTAAAAACGCAAAGAGATGTTAAGGTAGTCATTGATAAAAAAAATGATGAGCATCATATACATGTCCCTGATTTCGACCTTACCTACATACAAAACAGTACAGGTTGGGATCTTAGTATCAAAGACATCCGAAACATTGCAGAACGTTCACCTTTCATGCAGGAGTATAATATTACTACAGGTGCTCTTCATCTGCATTCACGAGAACATAGTGATGAGATAGGCCTCTATGGGCATGTTACCTATCCATATAAGATCTTAGTCAAAGACAATATACCAGTAAAAACGATCAATTTTAATGGAACCTACCAAGATGAGACACTGGACCTCTTTCTTAACAACAATATAAAAGCCCACATGAAAGGCAACCGTCTCAAGATCAACACTGAAAAGGTGGGGGTTGATATCTTTGCTATTCTTGATTTTCTTAGTGACCACCCTGCTTCTGACAAAACTAATACAAAAAGTAATTTTGAAGTCGATATTCAAGCCGTTCAGAGCTATCTCTATATCAATAAACAACGCCGTGCACTCGCAGACAAACTTCTTCTACAGTATAAAGACGATCGTCTGAATGCACAGTTGCTCCATGGAAAAAACGGCGGCGCCTTCTTAGAGTATTATGATAAGAAGTTTTTTATCTATGGCGATAACCTCAATGATAAGTTTATGGACGGACTTGCTGAATTTTCGGATTTCAGAGGTGGAAAGCTTGCCTTTTATCTCACCGGTAAAGAAGAGAAGATCGAAGGTGTTGTGCAGATCACAGATACCATTGTCAAAGACTATAAAACACTGAACAATGTATTTGCCCTGCTCAACACTATTCCTGCACTTGTTACCTTCTCAGTCCCGCACTATACAGCTAAAGGACTAAAGGTACATGAAGGGTATGCCAGCTTTGCTATTAAAGACAATATGATAAACATCAAAGGTTTTCACGTTAATGCCCATGAGCTTGCATTTAATGGTAAAGGGAGTGTCAACCTGACAGCAATGACACATGATGTTGAGATGTCCCTTGTGACTGAAGCAGGTACGAACCTCTCAAAGATCCCGCTTTTAGGCTATATTCTAGTTGGTAAAGAGAATGATAAAGCAACAACGACTATAACTATGAGCGGACCGCTTGAAGACCCTGTCGTCAAAAACACTCTGGCAAAAGATATTGTTATTGCTCCATTCAACATCGTAAAACGCGCACTTACCTTCCCTGTTCACTATGTGGAGAAAGCAAAAAAAGCGATTGACGAAGCAGAAAAGAAATAGAACGATTGAAGCGTGAAGCGTGAAGCGTGAAGCGTGAAGCGTGAAGCGTGAAGCGTGAAGCGTGAAGCGTGAAGCGTGAAGCGTGAAGCGTGAAGCGTGAAGCGTGAAGCGTGAAGCGTGAAGCGTGAAG
>JBATWM010000094.1:0-8551 GCA_049672605.1 Sulfurimonadaceae bacterium | reverse complement strand
GAGGTAATAGGTATGCATGTTGAGTTTTTAGAGGTAGCAAGCCCCTCCAATACAGCAGTTTCAGCAGCACGTACCTGTTACTTCCCCAACGGCATCGTACCTCCCGAAAAGTCTGAAGGATGGGAGCGTAAAGATGACCTTCTTCAAGGCATCTTTAAAGGTGGTCACCACACTACCTTGATGCATACCCATGTGACAATGCTTATCAGCGGTATGTCGCGTCATCTTATCTGGCGTATGCTGCACGGCCATGCGTATTACAACTCTGAGCAGGTCTCTCAGCGTTACGCGAAGATGAAGATCGAGAACTTTGTCTACCCTAAAGAGGGGGACAAGGCTGAGTGGGAAGCTTATTACAACAAACGTTATGAAGATTACGAAAAACTGCGTGAGATCTTAGAGCCGGATGTATATGCAGTTGTGCCGAAATTTCGCCGTAAAGACAGCATGAAAAAAGCGCAGGAGATGGCGCGCTACGTGCTTCCTGGCGGGATGAGTGCCTATCTTTACCATACGGTAAACATCATCACTCTGCTTCGCTATATCGCCGTGGCAAAAGCAATGCCTGAGTGTCAACTTGAGGCGCAAGAGTTTGCTGATATTATTGCCGAAAACCTTATTAACCTCGATGAGTCGCTTCGTCCGTTAGTCGAACATGCCCAAGCCGGTAAGCCGAAGTTTCCTGACTTTGATATGGACGCCTTGAAAGAGAAGATCGGTCTTGGTATTGGTCAGCAGGTCAAGGTCTATGACGTTGTCGGTGATGCCGCTTTTGATGTAAACGATAATTATGCAGATGTACTTCGTTATTCGCAGATGCTTCCTGACAGCGGGATATTGGGTGGCTTTAGCACCTACGTTAAGTTTTCACTTTCTGCTGATGCTCAAAATCAGCGTCACCGTAAGTCACCGGCCATTCGTCCGGCCTTAGAATCTATCTATGAACGCAGTGCTTACACCCCGCCGATCATTGCCAAAAACCCTGAGGCTTTGGCAATTTATGAGCAGTCTATACAAGAGTCGTATGACTTCTTTGAAGCACAGCGTGAAAAACTTGGTTTTGGCGAGGCAACCTACGCTCTCTCTAATGCCCATGAGATCGAACTTGTTGAGCGCAACGACTTTACCTCGTTTCATCACAAGGCACAGATGCGTCTCTGCTATAATGCCCAAGAGGAGATCTTTGACATGGTCTATGATCAGGCATCGCAACTTAGAGAAATGAATGTTGCCGGAGCTGAAGAGTTCCTTCCACCATGTGCCACACGTTTTAAGATGAAGATCCGTCCAACCTGCCCAGAGGGTGACCACTATTGTGGTATCAAGGTCTGGAAACTAGAATTTGACGAATATAAGAGAGATATCTAATGATAAGTACTAAAGTACAATGCAGGGAGGCACTAAATGCCAATTCGTAAAACACTTTTAATAGCTTTTTTTGCCATGATCATGGCCGGTTGTTCATACTTTAGTGTCAATGCAACTAACTGTGATGATATTATGCGCAACGATCCAAATATGCAGAATATTCCTCAAGAGTGTCGTGATTATAAAGAAGAAGATGCAGATAAATCAACGTATCCTGAGGGTCATACACCAATCGAAGTGAATAAAGATTTTGAAATCGGAAAGTAGGATACATACCTATCCTGTCACGATTCACAAGCTTTTTAGCTCCCCGCAACACAACTACTTTACCCGCCCCAAATTCGAGGTGGGTAATGCCCCGACTATCACTCATCAGAAACTCTATCTCAAAGCCAACCGTGGAATTGAAGAAGACCGTTTTGAAACAGGCCGCTACCCTATTACTTTTTTCTCTTTAGAGGTCGCGCAGGAGATGGAAAAAGAGTTGGCTCGCAACATTGAAATAGAAGATTTCCGCCGAAACATCATCATCTCAGGTGTCAACCTTTGTGAGCTGATCGGAAAGCGTTTTAGCATCGGTGGAGTGAGCTTTGAAGGCATCGCCCACTGCAACCCCTGTACATGGATGAATGCTATGATAGGCAAAGGTGCTTACGGATTGATGAAGGGGCGAGGCGGACTCCGCGCAAAGGTGATCGAAGGTGGTGAGATCACACCTGGAGAGACAGTGCTTCAAAGTGATACAATACTTATAATAGAGGCTACAACGCCAATGACGATCAGTCGACTTCCTAAAGGATAACCATGCAGCCATATGATAGATTTTACGGTATTAACGATGACTTCCGCTCGCCTTATGCACGTGACCGCGATCGTGTTATTCACTCAGGAAGCTTCAGAAAGCTAGAGTACAAAACACAGGTCTTTTTGAACCAAGAGGGTGATTTCTTTCGTACACGCCTTACCCACTCTTTAGAGGTCTCACAGATCGCCCGTTCTATCAGTTCACAGCTTGGACTAGAAGAGTCATTGGCCGAGGCCATCGCTCTTTCACACGACATGGGCCACACCCCTTTTGGGCATGTCGGCGGCGATACTCTCGATGAGTGTCTGAAAGAAGATGGGTTTAAAAACGGTTTTGAGCATAACTACCAGAGCTTCAGAGTTGTTACTAAGCTGGAGAAACGTTATAAACCCTTTTTAGGACTCAACCTTACCTTTGCGACCCTCGAGGGGATCTTAAAACACTCATATCCGTATAAAAAGTCTTTTCTGACGAAGAGTATCCATGAGCAGTTTAATTTAGACACCCACCCCTCCATCGAGGCGATGGTCGTTGACAGAGCGGATGAGATCGCTTATATGACCCATGATATTGATGATGGTGTAAACTCCGGTCTGATCAGTTTTGAGACACTTAAAGAGAGCAAGATCATTCAAGATGTTTTGGCAATGGTCGCTGAAGAGGGTGTGAGTCTAGACGATGGCGATGAGATGTTTCGTTACCGTTTTAGCTCCCATCTTATTAACTACCTTGTCTATGCCCTGCTCGAGTATTCAAAAGAGAAGGTTGATAACTCAAAGGTGTTAGCCGGTGTTATAGAGAGTAAAGCAGAGCTGCCTATCGGTTTTACAAAAGAGTTGGAGAGTGACATTAAAAAACTCAAAAAGATCCTTTTTCAAAAACTCTATCAACACAAACAGATCGTACGTAAGATGTATGCAGGAAAGCAGGCTATAAAAGGTCTCTACAGTGCCATGATGGAAGAGGAAAAAATTCTTCCATCCTACTATCTGGAGCAGATTCAAAAACGAAACAAACATCGTGTTGTTTCTGACTATATCGCTTCACTGAGCGACCGTTATGCGCTCAGTCTTTATAATGAACTCTACGGAAGAGTTTGATAAAGAGAAAACCTTTTTTATATAAATTGGTTTGAATAAAATAGTAACTATACCAATAAAAAAGCATACTTAGTACTATTATATAGTCAAAATAGGCTTTTTAATCCTCTCTGTCTTTTGGCATGATCAACTCTTGAATCGGCATCGGTGTTGCGATCTTTGCCGCTTTAAGGCGTTTATAAACACCGATGGCGACATCGCTCTGGGCGACGATCAGGTTCTCTGTCAACCAGTAGTAGAGTTTGAACTCCAGATAGTAATCACCAAAACCTTGGAATGTCGGCAGCGGTTCAGGATCTTTTAGTACATTTTCATGACTTAGTGCTACATCGCGCATAATCTCTAAAACAGTTTCGATATCGCTGTCAAAGGCGACTTTGATCTGCAGGACTTTACGGCGCCGCTCATCAGAGAGGGTCCAGTTGATCACCTTTGAGGAGATGAAATGCTCGTTTGGGACGATCACTTCGGAGCCGTCAAAGGTCTTGACCGAGCTTGCTCTTGAACCTATAGAGAGGACTTTGCCCATGGTGTTGTCGACCTCAATGGTATCACCGATCTGTATGGGTCTCTCAAAGACCATGATAATGCCTGAGATGAAGTTGGCGATGATGTTGCGCAGACCAAAACCGATACCTACACCGAGTGCACCGAAGACGATGGCAAACTGTGCGGTCGAAACACCCAAAGAGGAGAAGGCGATCAATATGCCGCTGACAATGATAATGTAGTTTAGCGTGGCGGATATGGCGGTAGGAACACCCCGTGAAAATTGAAAACGTGCAAAGACTTCGACTTTTAAGACGATCTGAACAAACTGCGCCAACAGCCATGTACCGACAAGGATCATGATGAAACTCGCCATAGACATAAGGGAGATTGTCGTAGTGCCAATGACCCACTCCAGCCCCAAGACAGTATCGATTACCCCTGAGAATTCTGTTTCAAAACCGAGGGTTCTAATAAGGACTTTGAACCACCAGACTACCATGATGACCTTGATAACAAGGGTGACCGTCTTTTCGATCTTTTTGGCGTATATGTCCAAAATATTCGTGGCTGATGAAATGCGTCGTCTTAACAAGATGATGACATACCCTGAAAGAATGATGGTCATTGAGTAAAAGATGATACTGGCTTGAAAAAGTACGAATACGCCATGTGTGATCTTTTCAGAGAGCAAGACGGCACCATAGAGGTTAGCAAGGATCGATATGACCAGTAGCAGGATTATCAGCGGCAGTGCCTTGTAGATGATCTTTTTGATCAGGCCCATCTCAACAAAGTCTGCCGCCTTATTTCGGACGAATCTGATAATAAGGGTAATAAGACCGACATTGATCGCAAGGTTGAGAAACCGGTCATCAAGGTCATATCCGACAGCATGTTTTTCCATCAACGAGAAAAAGTAGAGCCCAAAATAGAGGGAAAAATAGAATTCGACTTTTTTGTGGACAACGGTCTGGATGATACGAAATACCGGAATGAAGATGATGAAGATGATGATCTCTCTTACCGATAAAGGGGCATCATAAAAGACCATAATACTAAACAGGGCGATCAAGATGATCGCAGTCGAAAAGGGTCTGCTTATAAAAAAGTAAGCTTTTTTATGAAACGAATCTTTAGATACAAAAAGCGTTTTTCTTCGATAAAGCAGATTAAAATAGCCGACAAAACCGATAATAGAGAGTGTCCCCAAGAGCATCATGGCCTGTCGCTCTTTGTGGGTCTGGTGATAGATCATGAACTCTTGGAATATATCGGCAAGGTTGGTGTAGATACCCCTTATATAGTGCAAGGGTGCAAATGTACCTTGCAAAAAGAGTTCTGACAAAGGGGCTTGGTTTTGGTAGAAGATGTCTTTGGCAAGACGGGATTCCGTCTCTTCAAGAAGGGTGAGTTTTTCATTAATGGCTGTGATGTTTGTGGTGATAAGATTGGTGTCTGTTAAGAGAACATCATAATATTGTTTGGCCTGGTCTCGCTGTTTTTCAATCTCGATGATAACATTGGTAATGTGGGTCTTGATCGCTTCGGGAGCCGATTTGTCGGTTGCATTGATATGTGTCTCGCTCCAAAGTGCTGAGTACTCTTCAAGTTTTGCACGATGAAGATCATAGACTTGGATGCGCTCTTTGAACTGCTGCTCCCAACCTATGAGTTGTTTGTTGTAGACCAACCACTCCTGATGCAGCTTTTGCAGTGTCCGCAGGGTCTGCTTTTCAAGATCTTTATAGACCGGGTCATCCAGCAGGGGGCCGATCGAAGTGGTGTATGAAGGCAGGACATCATGGATCTCTACCGTTTTTGGCTCTTCTGTCAACGCATCGGCGATCTCTTTAAGTGCTAGATTGGCTTTAGCTGCCTCTTCAGGGACAGCACTTAGCTCAATAAATGTGGGTGTTTGGACTTCCGGTTCGCTCTGTTCTATTGGCTGTTCAGTTATCTCTTCGGCTAAAAGTATCGGAGAAAAGATAATGGCGCTGAGAAAGAGGAGATGTAAAATAGGTTTTATCATGAACGCGTCCTATACCAATATGTGATGGTGAATAGATATATTATAGGGTCATTATATTAAAAAGTGAATCGAATCTTTGATCACATCGTTTACCGGTTGCATCTTTAGCGCTTAATTTGCCTAATTGATCTCATTAAGTGTACATCAACCGTTATAGCCTTGTAGATTAATTCTTTGAAAGCATATCTTTGATGATTTTAAGGTGCAAACATGACATCCTTTATTTGACAAAGTTTGAGATCAGAGGAGGCATTAATGTAGACAAAATATAAAAATATACTTATACATTATGGTTTATGCTCAAAAGAAACAGCTTTTTACCACTTTTCAGGTATAATCGCGAAAATTAAAATTCTGCTTAAACTCGGATCATATCTAGGCTTTTTGTAGAGGCTCATTTACGAGCGACTATGAAAAGTCTAATAGACAGAATTAAAGCTAAGGACACTTAAATGCAAAAAATTAGAAATATTGCCGTTATCGCGCACGTTGACCACGGTAAAACAACACTAGTTGACGGACTTCTTCAACAATCAGGTACATTTGGAGAGCACGAAGCACACGACGAACGTGCAATGGACTCAAATGACATCGAAAAAGAGCGTGGAATCACGATTCTTTCGAAAAACACTGCTATCCGTTATGAAGATTATAAAATTAACATCATTGACACTCCGGGCCACGCCGATTTCGGTGGTGAGGTCGAGCGTGTACTTAAGATGGTTGATGGGGCGTTGATCCTTGTCGATGCTTACGAAGGTGTTATGCCACAGACTAAGTTTGTTGTTAAGAAGATGCTGGCACTTGGGATTACACCAATCGTTGTCATCAACAAGATCGACAAACCTTCTGCTGAGCCGGATCGTGTTGTTGATGAAGTGTTTGACCTCTTTGCCGACATGGGTGCAACAGATGAGCAGCAAGACTTTACTGTTGTTTATGCTGCTGCACGTGACGGTATCGCGAAAATGGATATGTCAGAAGAAGACGGTGACTTTACGTGTCTTTTCAGAGCAATCCTGGACAAGGTTCCTGAGCCTGTAGGTGACAGAGAAAACCCTGCACAAGCACAGGTATTTACACTTGACTATGACAACTATGTAGGTAAGATCGGTATTGCCCGTATCTTTAACGGTCAGGTCTCTAAAGGCGACAACGTTCTTCTTGCAAAAGCAGACGGTGAGTTTGTTAAAGGGCGTATTTCGAAACTGATCGGATTCCTGGGTCTTAACCGTATGGAGATCGAGACAGCAGAAGCGGGTGACATTGTTGCCTTTGCCGGTATTGAGACAGTTGACGTAGGTGACACAGTTTGTGATCCTTCTAACCCAATGGCACTTGACCCTATGCACATCGAAGAGCCGACACTTTCTGTTGTCTTCTCTGTAAACAACTCGCCTCTTGCCGGTCAAGAAGGTAAACACGTTACATCGAACAAGATCCAAGAGCGTCTTGAAGCAGAGATGAATACAAACGTTGCAATGAAGTTTGAGCGTATCGGTGAAGGTAAATTCCGTGTTTCTGGACGTGGTGAACTTCAGATCACGGTTCTTGCTGAAAACATGCGTCGTGAAGGTTTTGAATTCGGTATCTCACGTCCACAAGTTATCGTTCGTGAGATCGAAGGCGTTAAATGTGAGCCGTTTGAGCACCTGGTAATCGATGTTCCTGAAGATCTTTCTGGAAGTGTTATCGAGCGTCTTGGTAAGCGTAAGGCAGAGATGAAGTCAATGATCCCAATGGGTTCTGGTTTCCAGCGTATTGAGTTCGAGATCCCTGCCCGTTCATTGATCGGTTTCCGTGGCCAGTTCTTGACAGACACCAAAGGTGAAGGTGTTATGAATCACTCTTTCATCGAGTTCCGTCCGTTCTCTGGTTCTGTTGAGTCTCGTCCGTATGGGGCACTTGTCTCTATGGAAAACGGTGTAACACTTTCGTTCAGTCTTTTCGGTCTTCAGGACCGTGGTGTTCTTTTCATCGGGCCACAGGTTAAAGTATATGAAGGTATGATCATCGGTGAGCACTCACGTGCGAATGACCTTGCTGTTAACCCGATTAAAGGTAAAGCGCAGTCAAATGTCCGTTCATCAGGTGCTGATGAAGCGATCAAACTTGTTCCGCCACGTGACCTTTCACTGGAGCGCGCTCTTGAGTGGATCGAAGATGATGAGCTTCTTGAAGTTACGCCACTGAATATTCGTGTTCGTAAAGTGTACTTGACAGAAGCAGAGCGTAAGCGTCACGCAAGAAAGTAGTAGCTTCGGCGCATCTTGCACAAAAGTTTGACTCTCGGCGCACACCAGTGCGCAGTCGGTCAAACGTTTTGCACAACCTACACCAAATCTACAACTTTCTATCAATCTCTTATGATGAGCTTCGCCATCTTTATAAATCAATAAATATTTCAACTACCAAACATTTCACGCTAGAGATACACTCGTTACGTCTTGGTACAGTTCTTACCTACGGAGGGGTTTCGTAGTTTAGAGAACTTAATAGTTCAAGCAATGGCTAAACCCGTCATCGCTCTTCTTCTTTTTCGTTAGGTGAAGGCCGTTATGAAAAAGCAAACTGCTTTGCTTTTTTAGGACTGGAACCGTAGACGTTATGTGAAACATCGTCGAAGGCGTTTCTTGAGCGAGCAAGAAGATAAAACGCTAAAGCGTAATGCAGGGTGGCACTAAATGCCACATCGTAAAAAGTGACATAACCTCTATCAAAAGACATTCAAAAAAGCTAGAGCTCTCTATTCAGCTT
>JBATWM010000093.1:0-17574 GCA_049672605.1 Sulfurimonadaceae bacterium | reverse complement strand
TCCATGTCGCGTGCGAAGCCGTGTTGGGGTTTGGTGCTGTCGGTTGGATGGAGACCAAACCATGGCCAGCAGATCGGGATGCCGGCATGAACGGACTTGGGAGGTGTGACACGGCTCGCTTTGGCATCGAAGATCAAAGCCTCTTCGCCTTTAGGTTGAAAATGGGTGAGATGGCCGCCGTGCAGATAGATCTCTGCATCTGAATGCTCATTTGTAATGATGATCTTAGTCAGCCCGTTGTTGCTATTTGCAAATGAGAGTATGTCTGGGATCTCAAATTGTCTTAGATCTTTGTTGTATTGCATGCGTGTTCCTTAATGTTGAAATATTGTAGTCTTTTTCATAAAAAGGTACGCTTATTTATGATCAGTGATTTTGAGAAAATTTTGATACAAAAAAGCTATAATAAATGATTAGTTGTTTTTAGATGTGTACGATAACTCTTTGATGATGGGTCTTTATGAAAAAAGTCTTCGCTAATCTTTATTTTAAAATTATTTTCTTTCCAATTGCCGCATACACTGTAGTAGGCTTTTTACTGATTCCTTTTGCTATTCAGCACTATCTGCCGGATATCGTACATAAGACCCTCGGAACACATGCCACCCTCTACAAAGCACATTTCAATCCTTACACTTTTCAAGTCAAGTTAGACCATCTTGTCATTCAGGATAAAGATTTTCAGAGGTTGGCGTCGTTTAACACCTTGAAAGTCGACTTTGATGTTAACAACCTCTTAGACGGACAGCTTCTATTTAAACGTATTTATATGAAACATCTTAAGCTTGACGTTCGCGTCGATGACTGCGGTGTCTATAACTTTCAGCATATCATAGATCATTTGGCAACAGAGAGTAGTGCTGTCAACGCTGTAGACGAAAACAGCAGCAGTGGAGAGATCATAGGTATCAGGATCTCCAAGTTACATATTGATGATGCCCGTGTTCTTTTTGAGGACAAAGCCCTGCAGGAACCTTTTACTGTCAAGACCAAGCCCTTTGACTTTGAACTGAGAGATTTCAGTACGGTGCTCAACGAAGAGGGCAAGATGCACTTTATGATCGCGACACACGAGACAGGTAGCATCCAGTCAACTGCCTCTATCTCTCTGCAGCCCTTTGTCATCAAAGGTGACTTCGATGTTGATGATTTCAACATCAACAAACTCTACAGCTACATCAAAGACAATGTTGATTTCCAACTCGAAGGGAACAGACTCAATGCAGCCTTTGACTACAGTGTGGCCTACAGAGATGCCACACTGCTTGTCGACATCCTAGGATCCAACATTGATGTAGACAGACTGCAATACAGCGATGCAAATCAGAGTGCCGGTTTTAAAAGCCTGCAGAGCAGTATAAACGGAGTTCACCTGACAAAAAAAGAGGGTAGTTTGCTTACAAACCTTGATGCCTTCTCTTTTGAGGTGGAGGACCTTAACTACTCCAACAGCAAAGGTGAAGTGTCACATATAGAGGGCCTGGTATCACAACTGAGCGCGATCGATGTCAGTCAAATAGGCGATGCCCCGTTAGCGGTTGCTCTTCATGACTTCACTCTTGATGTTACAAGTGCAGGTTATAAAGACAAAGGGAGTACGCAAGCCGATATTGCAGCTTTAAAAACAGGCTTTAAACGTACGGACCTTAGTATTGATAAAGCATTCAGAGGTGATATCAAGCAGATACACTTTATTGTAAATGATACATCTTTTGCAAGCAGCGAGATGAAGGCAAAACTCAGTGCTTTGAACCAAACACTCGACACCTTTTCTCTGACACATAAAGCGGATGGACTGCAGCTGCATTTTAACGATTTTCAAACGGCGCTTGATGATCTCTATTACAGTGATAAACGTAATGTCTTTACGCTCAACACCTTAGGCCTTGGACTACCGAAGTTAGACGTTGACAAAGACTTTAATGTTACAGCAAATCTCGCCATACTCGAGCTTAAAAGCATTCACCTGACAAACCGTAAACGCGAGATACTCAGGATGAAAGGCATCGATGTTAGTGATGTCACAGTTGACACGGGTAGTAATGAATACAACATCACAAAGGTCTCTCTCAACAGGGCAAATGTCAGTATACGTCTCTATGAAAACCTCAAAACAGATTTTAATTATCTTGTGCCGGAAACCAAAGGTACCGGAAAAAAGGCTAAGGTATCGAAGCAAAAAGTGAACAAGCCAAAGCCACAACTTAACATCAAAGATATCTGGCTCAACAACTCAAAGTTTACCTTTAAAGACCTCCGTAAAGAGCCGGTGGTTCTGACGGTAAAACGCATTAACACCCACATCAAAAACGCTACTTTGAATGAACGAAGCACCATCCCTTTCAGTTTTTCATATCGTATGCCGCAAGAAGGTACGGTAAATGGCTGGGGCTATGTCCGTGTGAAACCTCTGAATGTCAAACTGAACCTAAAGACAAAACGAATCGACCTGCGTCCATACATGCCGTATGTGAAAGAGTTTATAAACTTGGACATGAACAGCAGTTACCTGAACACAAAACTGGACATTCGTGTGAGAGAGCGAAAAGAGCTTGAAGTATCTGTCAAAGGCGGTTTTTCACTGCAAGAGATCGACCTTGCACATGCTCTGACAAAAGAGAGGCTTTTCAGTGTTAAAGATATCAGTGTCAATGAACTCAACTTTGAAAAGAACCATCTCAAGATCAATGAGATTATCATCGATACCCCTTACAATAAAATCGCTATTGATGAAAACAAAAGTACAAACTTTGATGGACTTGTTGTTTCAAGTGGTGATACAAAAGAAGAGAAGCTAACAAAAGCGCCGAGTGATGAAGAGCGCAAAGATGCACTTACCTACATGCTGGGTCAACTCATTGTTAAAAACGGAACGATGGACTTCTCTGACTTCTCCTTGCCGTTAAAGTTTAAAACACGTGTGGATGATCTTGAAGGCGACATCGTTGCTATCTCATCAAGTTTAGATGAGACGATGTACATCAAGCTTGACGGTGTTGTTGATGAGTACGGTTCAGCCAAGATCGGCGGTAATCTTATCGCAGCAGACCCTACTAAAAAAACTGATATCAAAGTAGATTTCAAAAACATCGATGTCACCTCGCTTTCACCGTATACAGGCAAATTTATCGGCCGCAGGATACAGAGCGGAAAGCTCTGGCTTGACCTGGGTTATAACATTGACAATAAAGTGTTGCTCAGTACAAACAAGATCAGGATGAAAGATCTTGAATTGGGTGCAGAAATTGAGAGTGAAGAGGCGAGCAATATGCCGGTCGGTCTTGCTATTGCACTGCTCAAAGATAGTGATGGTTACATCGATGTCTCTGTTCCTGTTGAGGGGAATGTGGATGATCCGGACTTTAAGTACGGAGCTGCGGCTTGGAAGGCTGTCGGTAATCTTATTGTCGGTATTGCCGCTTCGCCGTTTAAGTTCTTGGGCAGTGCGCTCGGCATCGATGCTGAAGCCATGGCAAAGATAGAGTTTGATTTTGGCCGTGCTGAACTCTTACCGCCTGAAAAAGAGAAGTTGGATAAACTGATCGATGTCTTCACACAGCGCCCGGAAATAGGGCTTGTGCTTACCTCGAGCTATATGCTGACATACGACAAAGAGGCTCTGCAGAGAGAGAAATTTTATGCCTTAGCCGTCGGTGAATTCAAGGAGAGTGATGAACGCAGTACCAAATACAGTTTTGTGAAAAAGCTCTATATCCAGACCTTCGGCAATCAGAAATATGACGCAGAATACGACGCTTTAAAAGCATCGCTTAAAGAGGGCGATGACTTTAAGCATCTCTTCTTTGATATTCAACTTGAGCAACTTATAGCGACTCAAGCTGTGACGCAAAAGGAGTTAGAGGAACTGGCTAATGATAGAAGTCACGCAATACGAGAGCATTTAGTCTCAAAAGGTTTCGAAGATCAGCGTATTAAGATCAAAGACAAGACAGATGTCCTTGAAGAGTCAGACGCCAATGTATTTACAATGACTTTGGGTATTGATGTAAAACAGTAATAGAGTGTTCTACTGTTTTGCCCTGTATCTTTGACGCTCTCTTAAAGCACTTAGACATTGAATGTAGTATAATAAAGCAGAATCTGATAATTAGGAAAAAACTATGGCAAAGATGAGTATGGCAGAGGAGATAAAGTTTCTCCGTGAAGAGGTTGAACGGTTAAAAAAAGAGGATGTAGAGAGCACTTCGGAAGAGATAGAAGAAGACGTCGCATTAGATGCCTTGGTCGAAGGTGTTCAGAACATGGAAAGTGAACTTGAAGATAAGGTTCATGAGCTTGTAGAGAGAATGAAAGATGATTATGAGAACATGTCGCCGGTAACGGCTGTAGCGATCTTTGCTGTGGGTGCACTGTTTGGCCGCATCTTTCTTTCGAAGTAGGGGATTGTGATGAACAAAGAATTAAGCAATAAACTCCACCTTCTTATTCGCAGTGAAAGAGCACTCCTGAAATTAGAGATGAATAAAAAGGGACGACAAGTTCTTCTGGCGACCATTGCGCTTTTAGCACTTTTAGCAACGCTGGTAATGTTAAATGTCAGTATCTTCCTCTATCTTGAAGAGAGCTTTACGGTCTTGCACTCTGCACTAATCCTAACAGGGATCAATCTAGCACTAGCTATTGTGTTTCTAATGTTGGCGTCACGTCAAGAACTGGGCAGTGAAGCAGAAGCTGTTCATGAGATCCGTGATTATGCTCTCAAAGAGCTATCAGGCGAATTCGATGAGATCAAACAAGAAGCATCGGAGATCAGAGAGAGCTTTTCAAAGGTGAGCAGTGGTATCAGTTCTGTCTTCAATCGTGACTTTAGTGCGCTCAAAGCAGTACTCCCTCTGGTGGAGATGTTTGTTAAAACGCGTAAACAGGAGAAGTGATGAAAGTATCTAGAAATGTAAAATTGTTTGGTGTGGTCGTTTTGGGCTCACTGCTGATGAGCGGTTGTGCTAGACCCGGTGCCAAACTGCAAGAGGCCGGCGGACCAATAGGCTATATGTTCGAGAAGATCGATAAGAACAGTGACGGTTTTGTTGATAAAAAAGAGTACATGGCCTTTGCCAATGAACGTTTTGAGAAGTTTGACGACAATGGTGACGGCAACGTAACACTCTCAGAGTTTAATGAGAGCCGTTTTGCCGAATTTGCCCCATCTATGGCTCAAGATATCTTTGAACGTTACGATGCCAACCAAGATGGTGTGGTGACGAAAGAGGAGATGTTACAAAAAGAAGAAGCAAACTTTGCAGAGATGGCAGGTGTTCACACAGATAAGACCACTAAAAATGAGATGATCGCCTTTTTCAAAAAAGAGCGCTTTACTATGTTAGATCTCAATGGTGACGGTTGTGTCTCTCTGGAAGAGTATCAAAACGCCAAATCGCCGTTTGAGCGATGATTTAGACATTATTTGTCTGAATAATGGTCACTAACTCAGGATTATCTGTCCTGAATTGGTTCACTGCTTAAATGTCAAAAAGAAATTAATAATAGTTTCATCTCCGCGCCCAAAGTAACACCCCTTTTAATTTATAGTAGTAACTATCAATTTATCCTATAAACCACCACCTATCTATAGTTATTTATTATTATATAAAGACGTATATTAACTGTATTAGATAAGTTGTATTTATATGTCAAAGGTCTACAATAGTTAAGTTTGCATCCATCATTGAGTACTATTTAGATGCTGGATAGCTGTGTTGAGAGGTCGTTGTTTGGACTGCGCAATAACTTTAATTCCTCATGCAGCCCTTGATTGAAAAAGGATCTATTATGTCTGACCTATTATTTGACAGACTAGGCGGTGCAGATGGTGTAGCTAGTATAGTAAAATCTGTGGTTGCTAACCACTTGGCTAATCCTACTATTAAAACACGGTATGAAAATATTGAGGATTTAGACGCAACTGCACAAAAAGTAGTTGAATTCTTTACTGTAGGCTCTGGTGGCCCAGGTGAATATACGGGTAGAAGTATGGAAGAGACGCATAAAGGTATGAACGTCAGCGAAGAAGAGTATCTTGCAGTGGTTGATGATACGATGAAAGCTATAAAAGATCATGGACTGAGTGAGGAGACATATAAAGATGTTCTTGCTACTCTTTACTCATTAAAAGGTGAGGTTGTTCGTCAGTAAAGATCTTAAAAAGGGGGACTTAGATGTGATCATTTCCCTCATGCCACACTAAAAAGTACCTCTTCAACTAATTATTATCTGCTATGAAAACCTGCACTCAGCAGAGTATCTGCACTGCTAATAAAAATGTAGTAACTATCATTTAATCACGGTGACATAGATACGTCCACCGCGATTGATATAGACACGTTTATAATTGTCTTTGTATTTTTTAAGTACTTTTTTGAGTATTGACAAGTTAGGTGTCAACTCTTTTTCTACTTGCATGATGACATCACCCTGACGTATGTTTTGGCTGTAAGCTTCACTCTCTGGATCTATATCCGTAATCAAAACCCCTTCAACATCATCAGCAATACGGTAGTTATAACGTGTCTTGCTGTCGAGATCGCTAAGCTGCAGGCCATTTAGTAAGGCTTTGTCTGTTTTAGCTACTAGCGCTACTTGGTTGAGATCACCCAGCGTAAGTTTGAGTGAATTGAGCTCTCTGTCTCTCTCATAGGAGATGATAATTTTAGTGCCCGGTCTGTACTCACCGATGGTGTTTTTAAGAGCAGATGCACTGTCTATATTTTTTTGATCAACTTTGATGATCAAGTCGCCACGTTGCAAGCCAGACTTTTCTGCAGGAGAATCAGGGCTGACCTGTATGACCATAGCCCCTTTAGAACTTTTGTAGAGCTTGCGTAGTTCTTTAGTCAGATTGCCAATAGATACTCCAAGATAACCTCTTTGAATCTCACCCTTCTCGATAAGTTGTTTTGTGATATTACGTACCATGTCGACTTCGATAGCAAAACCTATGCCGTTATTACCGCCGCTTCTTGTCATAATGGCAGAGTTGATCCCAATGAGGGCTCCACGGCTGTCGACCAGTGCACCACCTGAATTACCTGGGTTGATAGAAGCGTCGGTCTGGATGAAGTTTTCATACTCATTTATGCCGACACTGTCTTTATTCTGGGCTGAGATAATTCCCTGTGTCACACTTTGGCCGACACCAAAAGGATTGCCTATCGCAAAAACAACATCTCCGATCTCTAAATTGTTTGAATGTCCCATCAAAATAGGTGATAGTTTTTTGTCAACGTTGATCTTAATAACCGCAAGGTCAGACTTTGGATCTTTGCCGATGACATCTGCTCTGTAGGCAGCAGTGTCGCCATTGACCTGTACGGTGATCTCATCTGCATTCTCGATTACATGGTTGTTGGTGACGATGTAACCATCTTGAGAGATGATGACTCCAGAACCGAGACCCTGTCGTGGTTCGGAGTGCTGTGGTCCTAGGCCATAGCCAAAAAATTGTTCGAAAAAAGGGTGCATCTGCTGCATCTCTTTGGATGGAACCTGTGTAGTCGAGATGTAGACGATGGATTTTGTTGCCTCTTCGATAGCAGTATGATAAGAGAGGATGATCTGCTTGTTTGCCGGCATAGTACGTTGTGTAATATCGGCAGCATCATTAAAAGTGATGGAGGATGCGCTAAGGTTTAAAATTAAAATTGTGGAGAGTAAGATATTTTTTGTCATCTATAATCCTTTTTTCTAGTATAAATATTTATAGTAAATAAGGTGTAAATCATTGATAAATTGGATTAAGTATATAAGCAAGGTTCTATTACAGAAGAGGGTAGTTGTATTAAGATGGATAATGTGCAGTCCACTTAATGGAATATAAGAGTAGGCAGTCCACTGAGAAATAGGGGATTAATTGTGGTTTTCAACTGTCTCTTCGTAAAAATTGTTAAGAGGTTCCGTGTGCTTCTCAATTTTCCCATTAATGTTATTGGCCAAAGTGACAGCTTCATCATGATCGGTACATTGTGCAATGATCTCATCGTAACAGCACTCTTTATCATTGATCATGACAGCTTGTTGTACTTTGATAAGATATGTTATAGACTCTAATCTATTCGTCATAACCGACTCCTATAAATTACTTTTTATAATACAATTATAGGAGAAAGATGTCACATATATATCACTTTTATTTATATCTTAATGGGTATAAATTTTTATAATCAAGACAATCTATTTAGTCGGTGGGGTAATAAGCTCTATAGCGGCATGAACTGCATTGATGTAACTGAGTGTTTTGGCCTGGCCTTTATAGGCAATGTCAAAGGCGGTACCATGATCGACAGAGGTACGGATAATTGGAAGGTTGAGTGAGATGTTCACACTTTCATCAAAGTAGAGTGCTTTGAGCGGCCCAAGTCCCTGGTCATGATACATGGCGACAAAGTAGGTATACTGTTCTCTGAAATGGGGTGTAAAAGCGATGTCTGGGACAACAGGGCCTACAAATATTTTTTTACCCAAGGCTTCGTTTAACGACTCAATCGCTTCTGTGATGATCTCTTCTTCATTTCCCAGTACACCGTTGTCTCCAGCATGTGGGTTTAAGCCTAAAACAGCTATTTGATGGTCTCCAATAGCGCGATGAAAATCCTCTAAGAAGCTGATCAGGCGTTGCAGTGTCACTGTACTTGCAACGGCTTGAAGAGGGATGTGCTCTGTAAATAGAGCAACATACAGCTCTGGACAGCCTAACATCATAATGGCATCCTTTTGGAAGATGTCACGAAGCATGTCGGTGTGCCCTTTGTAGTCAATACCTGCAAGTGACCATGCTTCTTTATGAATGGGCAGTGTGACAACAGCATCAACCTTATCTGTTTTTGCAAGCTCTATTGCATGTAAAAATGAGTGATAAGAGAACTTACCCGACCTCTCAGAAACTAGACCCGGCTCTATCTCAACTGCTTCGCCCACTTCTGATAGCTCAAAATCGTCAGGTATCTCAACTTTTAGCAGTTGTGCAGCACTGTTCAATAGAGTTCTGTTGATGCAATAGAGTGGGGAGATTAGTTTTGAGATCTCTTGGTGTGCTTTTAGTGCGATCTCTATCCCAACACCGTTAACGTCACCAAGACTGATGGCAACTCGAGGACGTGTTAGCGTTGGCATAACTGTTTCATCTCTTTAACTGCTTCGCCAAGACCGCTAAAGACAGAGCGTGCGATGATGCTTTGACCAATGTTGAGTTCCGTAATGGCTTCGATGTCTGTCATTAATGTAACATTTTGATAGTTAAGCCCGTGCCCGGCAGCGACTTCGAGGTTTATTGAACGAGCGTGTTCTGCACTGGCTGTGATAATTTTGAGAGACTTTGTCAGCTTGGCTTTTAACTCATCGCGAGGAAGCTCAAGCTCTTTAATGGTGTGATGTGAGTGCGGTAAGGCTGAGTTTAACATAGCATAGATGTTGGCAAAGTGACCGGTATGAAGCTCAACCATGTCTGCATCAAGTGCGCGGCTCTGTTCAACAGCATTGATAGCCGGGTCTATAAAAAGTGAGACTTCGATGCCTGCTTCATGCAGACGTTCAATGGCATCACTGATGGCATCACTTTTGCCGATGACATCTAGTCCGCCTTCTGTTGTCACTTCTGCACGATTTTCAGGCACAAGCGTTGCCCGGTGGGGTTTGAGTTCACAGACAATGTCGATGATGTCAGGGTTGATCGAACACTCAAGGTTAACAGGAATAGGCGAAGAAGCAATGATCTTTTTAGCGTCTTCATCATGGATATGGCGACGATCTTCACGAAGATGAATAGTGATCTGGTCAGCGCCGTTTTGCGCACAGATAGCCAGGGCCATCAGCGGGTCAGGATCGTTGATCTTACGTGCTTCACGCAGTACGGCGATATGGTCAATGTTGACACCGAGTGTCATAGGTGTTTTAGCCGCGTTTTGCATAAAATTCCTTCTTAAACTCTTGAAATCTGTCTTCTAAAATAGCGTGGCGCATCTGCTTCATCAGTGTTAGGTAGTAGTGCAGGTTATGAATCGTTGCCAGACGAAAGAAGGTGATCTCTCGAGAGCGGAAGAGGTGGTTCAAGTAAGCACGGGAGTAACGTTTACACGTAAGACAATCACATTCAGGATCGATAGGCGCACTGTCCTCTTTAAACTTTGCGCCTCTAATATTAATCCGGCCAAAAGAGGTGAAGAGTGTACCGTTGCGTGCATTACGTGTCGGCATGACACAGTCAAACATGTCAATGCCGCGCTCAACATTTTCAACCAGGTCTTCAGGCGTTCCGACACCCATGAGGTAACGCGGTCTGTCTTCGGGCATGTACTGTACGGTATGCTCAACTGTGTCGTACATGTCTTGGTTCGCCTCACCTACGGAGAGACCGCCGATAGCAAAACCATCATAATCTAAGCTGCATAGCTCTGTTGCGGACTTGGTGCGAAAAGCCTTATCCGTGCCGCCTTGGATAATGGCAAAGATATTTTGTTCAACACCAACACCCTCTTGCTGTTTTTGACGAAAGTAGTCAATAGACTGTTCTGCCCATTGTGTTGTACGTTCGATGGAGAGCTTTATGCGCTCTTGTGTTGCGGGGAGGGCAACAAGGTCATCTAAAATCATCATAATGTCAGAACCGAGGTTGTGCTGGATGTCGATCACTTTAGTAGGCGTAAAGTAGTGTTTAGATCCATCGATGTGGCTACGAAATTCGATCCCGTTGGCATCCGCTTTAGAGATATCACTCAGACTAAAGGCTTGAAAACCTCCGCTGTCCGTTAAAAAACTTTTAGGATAAGTTGTAAACTTATGCAACTTGCCCATTTTGTTAACGGTCTTATCACCGGGACGCAGGTACATATGATAGGTGTTGGCAAGAATGATCTCGGCACCAAGCAGGTCGTGCATATCCGCCATGTCCAGCGCTTTGACAGAACCGAGGGTGCCTACTGGCATAAAAACAGGTGTAGTAATGGTCGAGTGCGCTGTTTTGATGGTACAGGCACGAGCCTTACCGCTTTGGGCTTCTAGGGTGAATTCCATAAGACTCCATATACTTAAAATATTAACGTGATTTTACCACATTCTGTGCAAGCTATTTGAATATGCTACAATCACACCATAAATATTTCAACTCGGGTTATGTAATAATGCATAATCCGGGTTAACGATTGGTGTGTATGAAAAAGATTTTGATTATCAGCGACAGTAAGATTGGGCAGAACTTTGTCCAACGGGCGATCGATACTTTTGCTAAAGATAATCTCTATTATGTCATTCACCCCAAGGGTGCCGAATTTGAGAACGCACCGCCATCGCGTTTTAAGTTTTTTGAATTTGACCCGACCAGTCTTTATAAACTCTCTAATGTCTTGAAGATGGAATTTGTTCAAGTCTTTATTGCCATGAAAAACCCTGCAGATATTGAACAGACCATTGCTAACATCCGTGTCAGCAAGAAACAGCTCAGAACTATTGTCATCGATCATTGGGCGCTGGATCTTGAAAAATATAACGTGGTGCAGATCAACACCACAGAGATCCTTGCATCTCACATGTTTGACTATCTGCCAAATGTGCCGGTTGTTGCACAGAATGTCGGTTTGGGAGAGGGCGAGATCATGGACGTATTGGTCCCCTTTGGAAGCTCGTTTGTCTATAGACATGTCGGTGTGATCGAGCAGAAAGGGTGGCGAATTGTCGGCATCTATCGCGGGGGTAAACTTATTTTACCTGATGATAGAAAGATGATCCATCCAAATGATCAACTTCTTTTGGTAGGTGAGCCGTCTGTTCTCAACTCTGTATATCGTGCTATAAAAAGAGAGATCGGTCAATTTCCACAACCTTTTGGAACGAACCTCTACCTTTTTGTAGACATGATCAAAGATGATGTAAAAGAGATCATCTATCTGGTTGATAAAGCGATCGCAGTGCATGAGAATTTCAGTAATCGCCTGATCATTAAGGTCTGTAATCCAAGTGACATTGCTCTATTAGAGAAGATCAAAAGCAGACGCAGTGAAAAAATTATTGTTGATATTGACTACCAAGAGCGCTATATTGACGATGTGGTCTTAAATGATGTTAAACAGTACGATGTAGGTCTTATTATGGTCTCATCAAACATGTTTACTAAAGATAAAATGCGTGAGATCCTTTTTGATGCCAATGTACCGGTTCTCTCCCTTGCCAAAGGCTCTATCGAAAAGATCAAAGATGCCGTGATCGTCTTAAATGACAATAAAGACCTTGAAAAGATCTCAACCACTGTCTTTGACTTCTCTTCGCAGATGGGGTATAACCTTGAACTGTTGAAAAATCAAGACGAAGAGAGCAGTGAACAAGATGAGATCGTAGAACACTATCAAAACCTTTCAGCTATTTTTTCAAAAAATATTCATGTCAATTTCCATCATGACAACCCTATCCGTAAACTCTCAAAACGTGAAAAATTTCTGCAGTGTATTCCTTTTACTGAAAAGATTCTTCAGGGTAAAAACGCCACACTGTTCTCAACCGATATTGAAGAGCTGTATCACCGTCTTAACCGCTACCATCAGCTCTTTATCCCCATTAAGATCTAACACGTCCTTCTACTCTTGACTGTCTTTAAATGCACACTTTAAAGATAGCCTTTTAACCTGCTTGTTTATTCACGATTTTTAAAGTTCCGATATAGTATTATCTATAAAAATAAAATTTATTACCTTGGACCTCGAATGACCATCGATATCAACCTCAAAAAAGAGATCGATCTCTCCTACAAAGTTACTATAGACTCACTGCCTGAACTCAGTTTTGATACCAAGGTCGCTATTGTGACCAATCCGACAGTCTCAGCACTTCATCTTGACTATTTACGTTCTAAGATCACGGCTAAAGAGGTCCATGTCATTACGGTACCTGATGGTGAACAGTATAAAAACTGGCAAAGTATAGAGATGATCTTAGATGGAATGTTTGAAGCACGCTTCAATCGCAACTCACTCTTGATCGCTTTTGGCGGGGGTGTTATAGGGGATATGACCGGTTTTGCAGCTAGTATCTATCAGCGTGGTATTGATTTTGTACAGATCCCGACAACGCTGCTCTCTCAGGTTGATGCGAGTGTTGGCGGCAAGACCGGTTTTAACAACAAGTATGGCAAAAACCTTGTAGGTGCTTTTCATCAACCAAAAGCTGTCTACGCAGATGCCCACTTTTTACAGACTCTGCCAAAACGTGAGTTCGCTGCAGGTGTCGCAGAAGTCATTAAGATGGCAGTCTGTTTTGATGCTGACTTTTTTGCTTGGCTGGAAGAAGCTGACTTGAGTGATGAGAAACAGCTCTCAGAAGCCGTTGCAAAGTCAGTTCAGACAAAGGCTTGGGTTGTTGCGCAAGATGAGAAAGAGCGAGGCTTGCGAGCGGCTCTCAACTATGGACACACCTTTGGACACGTCATTGAAAATGAGACAAACTATACAGGTTTCTTACACGGTGAAGCGGTTGCTATCGGTATCGTGATGGCGAATGATACGGCAGTTGAACTTGGCTGGATGAGTGATGAAGAAGCTGCACGCGTAAAGACACTTTTAGAACGTTATGCACTGCCAACTTCTTATGAGATCAAAGATATTGACCGTTTTTATGAAACGTTTTATTTGGACAAAAAAAGTGCTGACAGTGCGATTACGTTTATTATTCCAAAATCATTGGGTGGTGTGGAGATCACAGACAAAATTGATGAGTCTGTTATAAAAAAGGTGTTAAAACAATATGCAGTTAACTAGCTTACGATTTTTCCTTACTGTTGTTTTACTGCAGGCTACTCTCTGGGCTGTTCCTAACACGGTTGAAGTAGACAGCAACAGTAGTGACGATGACCGTGTAGCGCAAGAACTGCTAATTAAAGCTTCGATCGCAGAGAACGAACGTCTTATTCTAGAAAAAAGAACGAGCACTATCGCACAGTTGCAAGGTGATCTGGATGAGACTACTCGCCAGTTGTCAAAAGATAATGTCTGGGAAAAAAGTTACAGCTCTCATATCGCCTATGCACAAGTTCGCAGTGACCTGACAACACTTCAAACGAAGATCAAAATGCTGAGTGATAAGAGAAAAAAAAGTGCTGATGATGTTGAAGAGCTTGAAGATCTGAAAAGTAAAGAAAAGATTCTATCTGAGCAGTTTAAACTACTCGACACACAACAGGGTAAAAGTCTGTTCGCCGCGCTACTTCTGCCTGAAGAGATCGAAGAAATACCTGTTCTTTCTAATCCTCTCGATATTTTTACAGCAATCACATTTGTCAAACACCTTGAAGAGATCTATGCAGATTATAATAAGCGGGGTGCTGAACTTGCAGAGATGATCTCTCTGTTGCAGAAGAAAAAAGAGCTTCTGAATAATCTGAAAGCGATTCATCAAAATGGCGGTTACGATAGTGAACTGTATGATACCAATCGTCGTCTAGACAAGTTTACCAATGCACAAGAGATATTGGAGATCACAGCCAATATCTACGATAAACGTATTGAAGAGATCGAAGTAAAGGTCAATAAACAAGTTCAAATACAGGTCTATAAACTCAGTAAGATCGGCCTTATCATACTGTTCTTGTTGGGTCTAGCCATGTTCTTGAAGATGATGAGTAAAAAGTATATCACTGATAATGACCGTTCTTATATGGCCAACAAGATCATCAATTTTGGCAACTTTATCTTGATAATGATCATTCTGCTTTTTAACTACATCGAAAATGTTTCGTACCTTGTTACTGTCCTCGGTTTTGCTTCAGCGGGTATCGCTATTGCGATGAAGGATTGGTTTATGTCAATGCTGGGATGGCTGGTTATTGTCTTGGGCGGTTCGATCCACGTCGGTGACAGGATCCGTGTTGACATGGATGGAATGAAATATGTGGGTGACGTGATGGATATATCACTGTTGCGTATAACCATACTAGAAGATATTACGTTGACTACCTATAATGAGAACCGTCGGGCAGGGCGTATTATTTTTGTACCAAACAACTATGTCTTTACCCGTATGATCGCCAGTTATTCGCATGACTCATTGAAGACAGTTTGGGACGGTATCGATGTAACGATCACATTTGATTCTAATCACAAAAAGGCGATGCATATTGCCAAAGAGGCTGCACGAAAATACTCAAAAGGTTATACGGACATAACGCGTAAACAGTTAAACAAACTGCGCCATAAATACAGTCTTAAAAACACAAACGTAGAGCCAAGGATTTTCGCGTTTATCGAGCCGAATGGTCTTAATGTCAGTGTTTGGTACTTGACAAATGCCTATGCGACCTTAACCTTGAGAAGTACGATATCGACTGATATTATTGATGCTTTTAATGCGGAAGATGATATTACTATTGCCTACCCAACACAACAGCTCAATCTTACGATGAACAGATCTAAACTCTCACAACCGCCAGAGCAGGGTGAGGTGATATCATGAAAATAAGAGCCAACAGCTCAATGTATGGGAGGCACTAAATGCCGAGTCGTATAAGTACTAAAGTACAATGCAGGGAGGCACTAAATGCCGAGTCGTAAAAAGGTCTATCTAAAAACTTTTGGTTGTCGTACTAATCTGTTTGACTCTCAGGTAATGATGAGCAACTTGGAAGATTTTGACATCACTGAGAACGAGGCCGAAGCCGACATTATCATTGTTAACTCATGTACCGTGACCAATAGTGCGGATGTTGGGGTGCGCGGCTACATAAGCGGTGTTGAAAAAGTGGGTAAGGCGCAGGTCTATTTGACAGGGTGTGGTGCCCACACCAAAGGTGAGTCTCTTTTTGACAACAAAAAGGTCTTTGGTGTTTTTGGGCAGTCTGAAAAGGTCAAGATCAATACACTCCTCAAAGAGAAAGAGCGTTTTTACGAGCTGGGTGATTTAGACTTTGTTGATAACACCATTGTTGAAGAGTTTGTGGGGAAGTCCCGTGCTTTTATTAAGATACAAGAGGGGTGTGACTTTCGCTGTTCATACTGCATCATTCCTTATGTCCGTGGTGATTCACGTTCGATGGACGAAGCGAAGATCCTTGAGCAGGTCTCAACATTGGCAATTAATGGTTTTGGTGAATTTATCTTAACAGGGACAAATGTTGGTTCATATGGTCACCGAGAAGATCGGACTTTGGCATCACTGCTTAAAAAGATGTCTCAGATCCGTGGGGTACGCCGTATTCGTTTAGGTTCGCTTGAACCGATCCAGATCTCTGATGAGTTTGAAGAGATACTTGGGGAACCTTGGCTGGAAAAACACCTGCATATAGCGCTGCAACATACTTCGCCGGCAATGCTTAAGATCATGAACCGCCGTAACAAATTTGAAAACGACATCGCTCTTTTTCAACGTCTGCGAGAAAAAGGTTTTGCCCTTGGAACGGATTTTATTGTCGGTCATCCCGGAGAGAGTGAAGAGCTATGGCAAGAGGCGATGCAAAATCTAAAACGTCTGCCCTTGACGCATGTTCATGCTTTTACCTATTCCAAACGCGATGGAACACCATCTGCGACGATGAAGGGTGAAGTCAACGGGGCGGTAGCAAAAGCACGTCTCAAGGAACTTACATCAATCGTAGACGCAAATAACCTGGCATTTAGAAAAGAGTTTGCCAATCTGCCTTTAGAGGTCTTGATCGAGAGCAAAAAAGAGGGTAGCTACCATGGACTTGACCAGTTCTTTAACAAGATAGTCATTGACTCACCACAAGATCTGGTAGGTAACTGGTTGAGTGTCGAGAAGTATCAAGTTGAAAAGGATGTTAACTATGTTCGATTCTAAAAAAAACCGTATTATTCTCATCGTTTCTGCTGCGATCATTGTGGCCTTAGTTGTTTTTGCACTTTTGCGTGACACATCACAGGAAGTTTCATTAAACCAGGTCGAATCGTTGATTGTTGAGAAAAAGATAGAACATATTGTTCAAAGCGATGGTTATTTTTACATCAAGACGCCGACTACTTTATACCGCATACCAACGACACAGGTTTCGCCTAGTCTGTTGCAAAGCTATACGATTGAAGTAGACAAAGGCAGCTCTTATCTTGTCACTATAGTTCTGATTCTTCTGGCGATGGGTGCCGTTTCATACGGTGTGCGTTACTGGATGAAAATGCAAGGCAATGATTTTGGGAGCGGTATGCCGTTTGCAGCTGCCGTATCGTCAAAGAGCAGTGAGGGCGAAGGCATAACGCCGGTTGTGTCTGATGTGACCTTTGATGACATCGGTGGAATATCTGATGTCAAGCAGGAGTTACAGGAGATCATAGAATTTTTGCGCAATCCGTCACGATTTAAGTCCTTTGGTGCGCGTATGCCTAGAGGTGTTCTGCTCGTGGGCCCTCCGGGTGTGGGTAAGACAATGATCGCTAAAGCCGTTGCAGCCGAAGCAGGGGTGCCGTTTTATTATCAAAGTGCAGCCTCTTTTGTCCAGATCTATGTCGGTATGGGTGCTAAGCGTGTGCATGAGCTTTTTGTCGCGGCAAAAAACAACTCACCGGCTATTATTTTTATTGACGAGATCGATGCGGTGGGTAAAGAGCGTGACGGTAACCGCTCTGACGAACGCGAAGC
>JBATWM010000092.1:0-2991 GCA_049672605.1 Sulfurimonadaceae bacterium | reverse complement strand
CGTCCGAAGGTCTGCATCAAAGGATAGAGATGAGAAATTTATCGATAACAACTGCCATAATGATACTGTTGTCATTTTCCGTGATAACGGAGCCGGCGATGGCAAAAGAAGAAAATATAGTAAAGCTGCCTAAGCCGACGTATGCCGGGAACGTTTCGGTTGAAGAGGCGATGCTAAAGCGGCGATCGGTCAGGGAGTACAAAAAGTCCCCTTTGGAACTTTCAGAGATATCCCAGCTTCTTTGGGCCGCTCAGGGGGTCACTGACCCGCGAGGGTTGAGAACCGCACCCTCCGCAGGGGCACTCTATCCGCTTGAGATCTACCTGGTGGCAAGCAGTGTAAAGGGGCTGGATCAGGGTGTTTATAAATACAGCGCCGATCGGCATGTATTAAAAAGGGTCATCAAAGGGGAGAGACAGGGCAGACTCTATTGGTCTTCATGGGCACAGAAGAGTGTCAAGAGTGCGCAGGCAGTAGTGGTCATAACGGCTGTATATAAGCGGACGACCGGCAAATACGGCAACAGAGGCGTGCGATATGTCCATATGGAAGTCGGCCACGCAGCCCAGAATATCTATCTGCAAGCCGTATCGCTTGGTCTTGGAACGGTCGTGATAGGGGCATTTAATGACAGTAGTGTCAAAAAAGAGATAGGTGCCCAAAAAGATGAAGAGCCGCTCTGTATCATGCCGATCGGGAAAAGATAAGTGATAGAGCTTTTGAACTGCGGCTCTTTATAAAAACGGAAAAGGAGAAACAGTGGCAATAGTGACTTCTTATGGAGCGGCGTCAACGGTAACCGGTTCCTGCCATCTGCTGGAGATAGGTTCTGTACGTCTGCTAGTGGATTGCGGCATGTTCCAGGGTGAGGGTGAGTTAAAAAACTATGAAGATTTCGGATTTGATCCGGCTTCTATTGACTACCTGGTCATGACACATGCGCATATCGATCATATCGGCAGGGTGCCGAAACTCGTAAAAGAGGGGTTTAGAGGGGAGATCATAGCGACCAGAGCCACCCTGGAGATTGCACAGATCATGATGTTGGACAGTGCCGGCATCATCGAAGAGGAGTATCACACCCTTCACCGAAAAGCCCTCAGAAGAGGCGAAGAAGAGACGGTGAGGGAGCCGCTTTATCTGAAAGAGCATGTCAAAAAAGTATTTGAAGCAGACCATATTGTCGCCGAGTATCAAAAAACCATCCCTTTGAAGTCGGGAATAACGATCACGCTGGGCAATGCCGGGCATATCATGGGCAGTGCTTTCGCGGTGATCAGCTATGATGAATACGAGCTACGAAGGACCGTCGTCTTTTCGGGTGATCTCGGCAGCAAGGAGCGCCTGATAATCGACGGTCTGGATTTTGTTCAAAAAGCGGATGTCCTTTTTGTCGAGTCCACTTACGGTGACCGTAATCACAGGCCGTTGACGCAGAGTATCGATGAGTTTAAAGAGGCGGTGATCACAACGATCGAAGGCGGGGGCAATGTACTTATCCCCTCTTTTGCGCTTGAGCGCACCCAAGAGGTGTTGTGGATCTTGCACCAGATGGATGCAGCGGGGGAGCTGCCCGAATGCAACGTCTTTTTGGACAGCCCTCTGGCGATCAAGGCGACCAATCTCTACAAAAGCCATCCTGTACACCTGAGCGATGCGTGCGAGAGAGTGGCACGGTCGGGGAAAAACCCCTTCACCTTCCCATCACTTGAGCTTTCTCTGACAAGAGAGGACTCTATGCATATCAACGAGGTTAAAAAAGGTGCCATCATCATAGCAGGGAGCGGTATGTGCACCGGCGGGAGGATTATGCATCATCTTAAACATCGACTCTGGAACCCTCTGAATGCAGTGGTCTTTGTCGGTTATCAGGTCGAAGGTACCCTCGGAAGAAAGATCGTCGACGGGGCGCAATATATCCCGATCTACGGCGAAAACATCAAAGTCAGATCAAAGATCTATACCATCAACGGCTTGTCCGCCCATGGGGACCAAAATGACCTGATAGAGTGGATGGAGCATTTTCAGGAGCTCGAAAAGATCTTCCTGATCCATGGGGAGATTGATAAAATGGAGATATTTCGAGAGGCCATTAAAAAGAGGTTGGAGCTGCGTGCTCATATCGTTAAAAAAGGGGAGCCTCTTCACATCTAAGAAGAGAACCATGCTCTGGAGATAGAATTTTTTAGAGGCGCCATTCAAATCCATTACGTTAAGAAATTTAAAGAGTATTGGTAGTATGATAGTTACAGAAGTTAATAAAAGGAGAATAGTATGAATTTTGACGGACATATTGTAGTTGTCGCCGATCTGGGACAGCTAAAAGCATATCGGATTTCAAATGTAACAGGTGTTGACAGACATGAAACTATGCAGGTCAGCCATGCACAAAAGCGCGGAACAGTTAAAGAGTCCACGGTGCTAGAACTTATTTTGGACATTGACTATCTTGCAGCGCATGGGAGGATATCTGAGCAGATGAGTGACAAAAACGGCAGAATGGGCAGTTCAACCGGTGAGTCTCATAACGCGAAAGTTGATAAAGAGAGCAGCGGCTTGAAACAGATCAGTGCCGATATCGCTTCAATCATCAAAAAAGAGTCACCGGTGCAGTGGCATCTCGCCTTTCCGAAAGCGACCAACAATAAATTAAACGAAAAGTTGGATCCGCAGATCAAAAAAACATTGAAGAAAAACATAGCAGCCGATCTGACAAAAATTGATAAAAATAGACTATTAGCACATTTTGAGTGATATAGCGCAACTTCTGTAAGGATGAAACCTCTATCAAATGCGTGTTAATATCGTCTTGCCAATGAGTGTCTTTGGGTATTGTAAGATTAGGTCGGAGATATTTCACTCTTCGATGGAATGTTTATGCGGGATGTTAAACATCCAAGGCTTATAGCCCTGAATGCAGCTTATAGAGATCGCGGAGTAGTTGGAGTTCTGTTAAGAACTCTTCTTTTCCGCTTTCTCCTTTTTTTTATA
>JBATWM010000091.1:0-11635 GCA_049672605.1 Sulfurimonadaceae bacterium | reverse complement strand
TTAGTGACTTGACCCACTTCTCGATCATCGCAGGAAGAAGCGCCGCGCTCTCTTGACCCTCAACACTCTTTTTAAAGTAAAGAACCTCTTTACCGCCCTTCTCTGCTTTAGAGACTTCATCAAGGCTCGCACCGCACTTACGGGCAAAGCCCTCCGCCGCTTTAGTCGGTTCGCCATCTTTATACGCGATAGCGATCGGAGCACCAAAGAACTCCTCTTCACTGTCATCCTGACGCATCTTAAACTCACTGTGCCACAGCACTAAACGGCGTGGTGTATAGTAAAACTCAAATTCTGCCATGAGCGAATTCTCTTCTAAAACATCAGCCCATTTTTTTTCAATATTTTTTAGTTCTTTCAAAAGTGGAACAGCCGGAAGCTCTTCAACACCGATTTCAATTAAAAGAGGTTGGATCATTTTGTATACCTTAGCGTATATATTATTGACGCGATTTTATCGCTTTGTGGGTTAAAAGAGGCTTTTAGGCTTAACGGCCAACCAATTATCCCGCAAGGGGATTTCCTTCCAGGTCACACATTTCACGAATTTAAGAGCAAGAACACGATAGACGAAGTTTGAACCTCTCTCCAACATTTTCCATATATTTGATGTGAAAAAGTATATAATCCATAAACATATATTACTTAGGAATCAGAATGAACACATTACAGGCAAATGTAAACTGCTCAGCTAACTTCATTGTCATCGTACTTTTACCACTACTCTTTTTTGGCACGATGATTGCCGGCTATCTAAATATTATTCCTTTGAACATCCCTATCTACACACTTGTTTACATCGGTTTTATCTTCTTTGTGTTTCTACTTTTTATTAGACACAACGCTAACTATGCTGCTTGTAAGATGCGTGGTACTCAACTTAAAATGGAACACTCACTCAAAGCTGAGCTTATCTCTAAGTCACTGACCCTCGCTGAGAGAAGTAAGTCCATTTTAGACATAGATAAATTTTTAAACAAGTTCTATATAGACATCAGAAATGACAATTTCGTCTCTGTCGCCTCTTCAGTCTTCCCAATGTTGGGAATTTTAGGTACCTTTGTGGCCATGGCAATCTCTATGCCAAACTTCTCTGCCAGCAGTACCGATGCACTCGACAGCGAGATCACCGTACTGCTCAGCGGTGTCGGCTCTGCCTTCTTCGCTTCTATCTACGGGATTTTCCTTTCGCTTTTATGGACCTACTTTGAAAAGCGCGGACTCAGTAAGATCGATGACTATTTTCAAAACATCGAGACACTTTTTGCCTCACATGTCTGGACAGAAGACGAACTCACTATTCACCAACACTCCAAGGGTGACCTCGAAGACAACCGCTTTCTCTCAGCACTCAAAGAGACTTTTGATCTAACCGTTATAAAAGATATCAATGAGCAACAATTAACATCATTCAAAGCAGTCATGCATGAAAGCAACCAGAATTTCAATCACCTGGCAACAACACTGCAACACATTTCACAAGACATTCAAGAGTCTCTCTCCGTCATCGATCAAAGTACCACGGCTATTGATGCAAGGAACCAGATCGAAGCACAGATCTCCGAATTTACATCAGCAACGCATGCACTTGAAAAAAGCACGAAAATGTTCAGCGCACAGATGGACAACTCCCTTGAGCGCACCTTTGAAAAGATCGATTATGAGATCGGCGACATCGTCATCAAACTCGCAGACTTTGCGACCCATGTCAGTGCTGAGAGTGCTGAAGTACAAAAGAGCATTAAGAAGTACCACCAGACCGTTGCGTACCACGCAAAAGAGAAGTAGATGTTCAAACGCAACGACAGCGACGGAACAAGTAACTTCTGGCTCTCCTATGCCGATCTTATGGCGGGGTTGCTCTTTGTCTTTATCTTGTTGATCGGGGCTATTGTTGTCAAGTCCATCGTGCTCAAATCCAACCTGGATTCCAAAGAGCACTCCTTGGAAAACTCCTTAAGCGCCCTGCTTCTACGAGACAAAGAGGTGCAGAAGTTAAAAACTCTGTTAGCCCGTAGAACAGCAGAGCTAAACGCCACGCAAACGGAACTCTTATTCAGTGCCGAGGCGCTCAAGTTAAAGACAGAAGAGATCATCAACCTCAATAACATTCTCTTGTCCTACAACACCAAGATAGATGACTTTAACGACAAGATCATCATCATGCAGAACCTGTTAGACGAATCCAATGCCACTATCGCCGACAACAACAAGACCATCGAAGATTATGAGGCAAAAGTGCTCATCTTGTCCAACGAGACAACTGCGGCAAACAACGCACTTCGAATCAATGATCAAAAGCTTTTGACACTGCTGCAGACACTGGAGCAAAAAGAGACAGACTATGACCGTCTCGTTGCAAAACTCCAGTCACAAAAAGCGAAGATCAAAAGTCTGACAGGCATTAAGATCAAAGTGATCGCTGAACTTAAACAGAGTCTCGGTGAGAATGTTCAGATCGATACGAACAGCGGCTCCCTGCGCCTTTCATCAAACATTCTTTTCCCAAAAGGAAGTGCAACACTCAAAGAGTCCTCTAAAAAAGAGCTAAAAAAGGTCTTCATAAACTATATAGGTGCTTTGACCTCTAACAAAAACATCAAAGAGCATCTCGACCGCATCGTCATTGAAGGTCACACCGACAGTGACGGCAGCTACCTCTACAACCTGAACCTCTCGCAAAAACGTGCCTATGCGGTTATGACTTATCTCCTGACACTCGACTTTACCAAGAAAAACAACCTCAAACCGCTTTTGGTCGCCAGCGGGCGCTCTTACCAGGACAACATCACCAAAAATGGCAAAGAGGACAAGGCAGCATCACGACGTATTGAGATCAAGTTCACACTCAAAAACGAGGATGCCATGGGCGAGATAGAGAAGATACTTGATTATGAATGATTTTACACCCAAAGAGATACACAAGGCTTCTCAGTATCTGCAAGAGAAGCTAGAGAGCGCCGTAAAAAAGCCTGATACGTTCAGTAAGATCGAAGAAGAAAAAAGCTCATATATAAAACAACTTATAACCTCTCTCTTTAAATGAACGGGACGCAAAAGATGGCAAAGCTCATCTTAACTTGAACTAAACTTTAATAACCATTCTCACTTGTAACTGAGAAAATTTTTAATTAAGACTTCATTACTCTTATTTATGTTTCATTAAAACTATTTACGTGTAGAATGCCCTCATAAAATAACAAAAGGACATTAACATGCCAAAGATTAACGTATATGAAAACATCGACAACGTAGAGCGCGAAGCTAAAAAAGATCTTATCGATCGTCACTCACCATTTATCACTGTTGCAGGTGTTGCTAAAAAAGGCGAGATGCTTTCAGTAAACGTTAAAATGGGTAACGAGTATACTCACCCGGATGATTTCGATCACTACATCGAAAGCATCACACTTTTCAACGGTGACACTAAACTTGCAATGACTACTTTTGTTCCAGGTACACTTGGTAACGAGAAATCTCATGCAGAAGTAACATTCAACATCCGTCCAATGGGTAAAAAACTGAACCTAGTTGCACACGGTTACTGTACTAAACACGGTATCTGGGAATCAACTGCAGTAGTTGTAGAAGTTACTGAGTAATCTCACTATCTAAACTTTATTCATAGGGGTTAACCCCCTATTCCACACCCTTCATCATTTAATTTTATTAACGTACAACACTTCCCTGCTAAAATCAAAACAATAAAGTTTCTTCTTAAATTTCGATATTACTGCTAATAAACTATTGTCCACAGTCAAATAATGCCTTTAGCACCATTCACACCATCACATTCTTGCCATTTCGAGATGTCTTGTGTAGAACTATGACCAGCTTATATAAATTCCATCAATTAGAAGTAATTAAATATCTATTAAGAAACATAGGACTAAGCTTTAATTATTATGACTAAGTTTTCTAATTTATTTTAACTTCGAATTTAACGGTATTCATCCACGTTCGGTTTTTTAACAATAAAGAGTTTCTTGCTATGGTAGTAAAAAAAATGGACACAGAAGAAGGGGTAACATGGAAATGATACAAACAGTAAAGAAAATGGAAAAAGAGGCTCTCAAGAGTAGTGGAATAGATTTTATTAGGCTTGGTTTTGCACTGTTTTTTATGGTAGCTGTTTTAACGTACAGTTTTTTAAGCACGGGGGCAATACCGAATAATATGTTTTTAGCTATTGCGGCACTGTTTGGCGCCTATATGGCGATGAACATCGGCGCAAATGATGTAGCAAACAATGTAGGACCGGCAGTTGGTTCAAAAGCATTGACAATGGGTGGTGCTATTGTAATTGCTGCTATATTTGAGGCTGCTGGTGCATTTATAGCAGGCGGTGATGTTGTTAAGACGATTAAAAAAGGCATTATTGATATAGGCGCATTTGGCGGTAATGTCGACCCGTTTATCTGGGCAATGATGGCGGCCCTCTTAGCTGCTGCACTGTGGCTAAACTTTGCGACTATGATGAAAGCACCCGTTTCCACAACGCACTCTATCGTTGGTGGTGTTATGGGTGCAGGTATAGCTGCCGCAGGGTTTAGCATAGTTGCATGGGGTACAATGGGTAAAATTGCTGCATCATGGATCATCTCACCGGTTCTTGGCGGCGTGATCGCAGCGATATTTTTGTTTTCAATTAAAAAGACGATGGTGTTCAAAGAAGATAAAATTGCTGCGGCTAAGAGATGGGTACCTATCTTCGTCGCTATTATGGCTTGGGCATTTGTTACGTATTTAACACTGAAAGGTCTAAAAAAGATTTGGCCTTCGATCGTTGATGTTTTAGTTTTTCTTCCGGATGAGAAAAAACCTTCTTTCATTGTTGCGGCTCTTTTCGGACTTATCGTTGCTGCCATTGTTTATATCATCGTCAAAAAAACTGTTGCTAATAGAGCCACTAAAATTGATAACAGCAGAGAAGGCGTCAACCTGCTCTTTACAGTACCTCTAATATTTGCAGCTGCTCTTTTAAGTTTTGCGCATGGGGCAAACGATGTTGCAAATGCGATTGGACCACTGGCTGCAATCAATGATGCTGTAATGACCGGTGGTATTTCAGCTAAAGCAGGTATTCCTGTGTGGGTCATGGCAGTCGGTGCTATCGGTATTGCCACGGGACTTGCCCTATATGGACCAAAGCTTATTAGAACTGTTGGTAGTGAGATCACAGAGCTAGATCAGATGAGAGCGTTCTCGGTTGCAATGGCAGCTTCCATTACCGTTATTATCGCTTCTCAACTAGGGCTTCCTGTATCGTCAACACATATTGCAGTCGGTGGTATCTTCGGTGTCGGTTTTTTAAGAGAGTATCTTGATATAACCAATATCAAAGAGGAGATAGCACAGGATAAAGAGTCCCTTGTTGATGAGAAAAAGCTTTTAAAAGCACTGAACACTGAGCTAAAAACATTAGAAGCCAAAGAGGATAAGGACAAAACCGTCTATGAGCAGATAGTCGGACTGTACAAACTAATAGATGCCGAAGAAGATAAGATCAAAGAGTCCAAAAAACAGTTGAAAAGCGTAGAGAAAGTCAAATATGTTAAAAGAGATGCCGTTAAAAAAATCATAGCTGCCTGGGTAATAACAGTACCGGCAGCAGCAATTCTTTCAGCTGCAATATTTTTTATGATTAAAGGAATTGTTCTTTAATGCTAAAGAAAATATTATTACCTACAATTTTAGCCATTTTGGCTTACGGTTTTTGGGTAAGTCCAGATTTTAAAGAGATAGCAGCAGGTGTTGCTATCTTCTTATTTGGTATGTTGACTCTTGAAGAGGGCTTTAAAGCATTCTCCGGAGGAACATTAGAAAAGATTTTAAAAAAATCTACAGATAAACTATATAAAAGCATTAGTTTTGGATTTGTTGCTACTGCTGTAATGCAATCAAGTTCTTTAGTTTCAGTTTTAACAATATCATTCATTGGAGCAGGACTAATTGGTCTTACTCAAGGTATTGGAATAATTCTTGGTGCAAATATAGGTACAACGACAGGTGCTTGGCTTATGGCTGGTTTTGGCTTGAAAGTAAAAATTTCTGCTTACGCAATGCCGATGTTGGCGTTTGGCGTGATACTTATTTTTCAAAAAGCAAAATCACTTAAGGGCATAGGGTATATACTTGCCGGTTTAGGATTTTTATTTCTTGGAATCCACTATATGAAAGATGGGTTTGAAGCATTTAAAGCAACTGTTGATTTAGCAAGTTTTGCAGTTGATGGCTTTAAAGGTCTGCTGATTTTTATAGGAGTAGGTATTTTAGCGACTGTTGTTATGCAGTCGTCACATGCTACTATTGTACTTATTCTTGCTGCTTTGTCTGTCGGTCAAATTACATATGAAAATGCCCTGGCTCTTACTATCGGTGCAAATATTGGTACAACCATTACTGCTGTTATTGGTTCTTTAAGCTCAAATATAGATGGCAAACGACTCGCAGGTGCGCATTTTGTTTTTAATGTGGTAACTGCCTTGATTGCAATTGCTATAATGGACCAAATAATGTACGCAGTAGAGATTATAAGTGATGCTATCGGAATAGCAAGTGACAACCATACACTTAAACTTGCAGTTTTTGATAGTTTATTTAAGATAATGGGTGTTGTAATGTTTATTCCATTTGTTGATAAGCTTGTGAATTTTCTTAATAATACAATTAAGTCAAGTGCTTTAAAATCAGATGCAGATTTTGATAGTGCCAGATACCTGAACGACTCAGTGTTGGAGCTTCCATCAACTGCTATGGCAGCAATTGTAAGAGAAACTAAACATCTGTATGATAATGCTTTTGAGATTATTACTCACGGTCTGAATATAAAACGAAGCAATATAATTTCAGCTATGCCTTTGGATGAAGTTATAAAAGACTCCTATAGTCAAAGTGCTGTAAACATTGATGAGTTCTATAACAATAAGATAAAAGGCATCTATGGTCAAATTATAGATTTCTCAACAAAAGCTCAGTCACAAATGTCACCAGACGATATAGAGATCTTATATAAATTAAAGCTTGCAAATAGAGATCTAGTAGAAGCCGTTAAAGACACTGAGCATCTGCAAAAGAATTTAGTGAAATACGCAAATAGTGCCAATGCGCATATAAAAGAGCAATATAACACTATCAGAAGAGACTTGGCTGAACTTTTAAGAAATATCAACATAGTCGCAACTACCGATGAGGACGACGTAATTTTATTGTTACTTTCAAAAGCCAAAGTGCATACCGAAAAATACGACATTCTCGCAAATGGAACGCTTGACAATCTGATTAGAAATAGTTTGATTACCAATGAGATGGCGACTTCGCTGATGAATGACAGCGCTTACGCTTATGACATTAGTAAAAATCTTATAGCTATGGCGGAAGTCACTTTCACCGATGCGAATATTGCGAGTAATAAATTAAATGAAGAGATGTCTATGAGTAATGACGACATTACAACAATTTTAGAAACAAAGGATGATTCATGAATTTCAAAAAGTTCGTTAAGGGCGTTAAGAGCTCTTTAGGATTAGGTGACTATAAGATCGAGGGCAAAAAAAAATCTCTAAAAGACCTGTTAAAGAAGCTCAATAAAAGAAAAAGCAGCATCAAAAAACAACTAAAAAGTTCTTTAGAAAAAAAAGAAAAAAAAGAGCTGCAAGAGGAACTTGAGATTGTATCTTTAGAGATTAAAAAAGGGAAAAAGATCTTATTTGAACTCTATTCTAAAAAAAACAAAAAAGGTAGTTAATATGGAAGAAAACAGTCAAAAATCATTTGAGATAGATGGCAGTATCGTCTCACTAGATGAATTAATAAGTACATTTAAAGAATCAAAGTCTGAAAAAAAATCTTTTAACAAAGCTAAACATAAAAGAGATGATGAGCAGAAGTTAAAGCCGTACCAAGCTGAACTTATAAAACTTCAAAAACATCTTGAAAACACTGAGCAGAAAATGATCATTCTTTTTGAAGGTCGTGATGCTGCCGGAAAAGGTGGAACGATAAGAAGAGTTACAAGATATATGGATGAAAAACATTATCGTGTCGTTGCTCTTGGTAAACCTACTGAAGAGCAGAAGACACAGTGGTTTTATCAAAAATACATACAGCACTTTCCTAGAGGTGGAGAGATAGTTCTCTTTGACAGAAGTTGGTATAACAGAGCTATGGTAGAGTCAGTTTTTAATTTCTGTACCGAGAAAGAGTATAAAGATTTTATGAACGGAGTTACGGGATTTGAAAATGATCTCTCACGTCAAGGCATTATTCTTATTAAACTCTATTTCAGTGTTACTAAAGATGAGCAGGCAAGAAGATTTGAGAGACGGAAAACTGATCCGCTAAGACAGTGGAAGCTTAGTGAGATAGATATGCAGGCTCAAGAGAGATGGGATGATTTCACCAATACAAAATACAGTATGATAAAACAGACTCACTCTCATAATGCCCCATGGACTATCGTAAGATCTAATGATAAGCAAAAAGCAAGAATGGAATCGTTAAAAGTAATTTTAAACTCTATTAACTATGAGCGAAGAGATGAAAATCTAAACTATGCACTGGACCCTGAAATAGTTATTTCAGGTGCAAGAGAAATAGAGATTATGGATGCACAAAGACTAAGTAGCGGTAAGTTTTTAGGATAAAAACACTATAAAGGAATAACATGAAAGCAAATAAAATGAAAAAAGAGACTAAAATAAAAGAAGAGCCAAACGCGAAGGCAGGAAAAGTCCAAGTCTGGGTAAAAAAAGAGACATTGGCCTATGAAAAAGAGTTAGCTAAACTACAAGTTGAACTTTTGAAATTCCAGAACCATGTAAAGGATAAAGGTCTTAAGATTTTAATGATTTTTGAAGGCCGTGATGCTGCTGGAAAAGGTGGTACAATTAAAAGAATCACGGAACATCTAAACCCGAGGGGTGCCAGAGTTGTTGCATTGGAAAAACCTAGTGATAAAGAGACAACGCAATGGTACTTTCAAAGATATGTAACACATTTACCGGGTGCAGGTGAGCTAGTGATATTTGACAGGAGCTGGTACAACCGTTCTATGGTTGAGCCTGTTATGGGGTTTTGTACAGAGAGACAACATCATAAATTTTTAAAAGATGCACCTGAATTTGAACAGATGATTGTAGATGAAGATATTATGATCTTTAAATTTTACTTTTCAGTATCTAAAGATGAGCAGGCAAGAAGATTTAAAGCCAGAGAGACAGATCCTCTGAAACAGTATAAACTCTCTCCTGTAGATAAAGAGTCACAAAGATTATGGAATGAGTACTCGCTGGCAAAATTCATGATGTTAAGCGCGACGCATACAGAAGCTGCCCCTTGGACAATTGTAAAAAGTGACAATAAAAAAAGAGCCAGAATCAATGCCATAAAACATATTTTAAATTTTGTTGATTATCCAAACAAAATTGATTCAAAAGAGATCGTTGTCGATAAAGATATTATCGTTTATGGACGAGATGAAGCCATAGCAATGGAAAAGATGTTTAAGTTCTCACTTAAAAAATAAGGTTGTAGAAGCTGCTAAGCAGCCGCACCTTTGAATTAGCACCTTGTGTCCTAATTCTCTATTAACTTCCATCTTCACCAAAACGACATCATAACACCTGTTTTTTCCTCCAATTTATCAAAATTTAACACATCATCTACTACACTTAAAACAATTTTTCTATTGCTAAGGGGCTATTACGAAATCCTATCAAAACCTAGTCATGCTTCAAAACCTCTACCGTTTGAAAGCACTCGGATTTAGTTACAGTGACCCATTTGTGACCAACAGGCCGACGGCTGCACAAGAGCTGCCAGATGACCTGTTACAACTGCAAGATATGATCTCACAATGTCACCTCTGTGACCTGAGCAAGTCACGTCAACAGAGCATGAGCGGCTTGGGGAATCCTAATGCTGACCTGATGATCATTGATGCCTATGTCTCGGTTAATGAAGATGCTTCCAACAGCTATTATGTGGGTAAGTCAGGTGAGTCTTTGGTCAAAATGATAGAGAATGTACTTGGCATCAAAAAAGAGGATGTCTACATTACCCATGCGGTCAAATGTAAACCTCTTGGAACCAACACACCATCCAAGTCTGAGTTTAACAGCTGTAAGCCCTATCTCTATAAACAGATAGAGACCATTAAGCCGAAGGTGGTCATGGCGCTTGGAGCGGATGCTTATAGTCTATTAAGCAGCGATGACAGTGATTTTGAGCAAGTCCGTGGACATAAGATCAACTTTGGTGATTACACCATCGTACCGATCTTCCATCCACAATTTTTGTTACGTAACCCGTCATTCAAAAGCGAAACGCTAACTGATCTTAAAACTATAAAGAGTTGTCTATGATGAAACACTTCTTACTGCTTCTTGTCCCATTTTTTCTCATCGCAGAGAGTACGCAAGTCTCCACTATTCCCTTGCCAACCACCTACATCCAGCTAATCGACATTGATGAAGACTGTGACAACGACTGTCTGCAAGAACTTCTGGACAATGGTCAGATCTTTACCTTTCTTGCCCTTGCAGATGACAAACTTGAGTGCATGGAACTCGATGATGAGCGTATGATCTATGTCGGTCTCTTTAATATCGGTTCGGCCAATATGGTCCAAGAGGAGTTAAAGATCGCGATGATCTTGCCGTACAAGCTCATCGGCCGTTATGCCTACTCGACCTCTAATGCTGTCTTTGCCTACTTGCTAACACGAAACCATCCATTTGTCTTGAAGAACTTTCAGATCAACGATGAGAGCCCGGAAGAGATGGAGCGTGTCTTAGATGAGATCAAAGAAGAAGAGTTCCATTATGTCATCGCACCACTAACACCCAAAGGGGCTAGGATCATTGTTGAGAACGAAGAGGAGCTCAATGTCTATTTTCCAACTATCAACAAAAACGATCTAAACACAAGTGCTGAAAACATCTATTTTGGTGCCATTGACTACAAAGCACAGATAGACAAACTGGCACCGCGTGCAAGTTCACCACTTGTTGTTATGTATGACAAGTCAGCTAAAGGCAAAAAACTTTATAAGCAGACCACAGAGAGTTATATGAACAATGACCTTCCATTTAAAGAGACAAGTAGAAAAGAGGTCTATAAAGAGCTGGAAGAAGAGTACGATGAACGTCTGGAGCCAACGAAAAAGAAGGTCATTGCTTATGGGATCGATCGTCAAACGACAAATCTAAAATGGCACCTTGAAGAGAACAAAAAGATCCAGTTTGGGACATTTTTTCTAAACACGCCGGTTATTAAAAGCACGATGATCGTCTCACAGTTTACGACCTATGACACCAATATAACCAATATTCTCTCGACACAGATCAACTATGACCCATTGATGTTCTCAATGACGCAAAAACAGGACCGTGATAACATGTATATTGCCAACTCGATCAATATCAATAACAATACCCTTATCGAGGCTAACTCACTTTTAAGTAATGACATTGTTTACGACTGGATCAACTACGCTTCAACTATTGGTGCAGACTACTTTCACCATGCGATCACCCGTGCAGAACGCACTTACCAACTTCCAATGGTCGACAACCAGGTCCTCTACCCTATCTCTATCGTAAAACCGTCTGGTTCACGTTTTGAAGTGGTTGAA